>JBDUEO010000023.1:0-16048 GCA_040002335.1 Parafilimonas sp.
GTAAAAAACACGGACACAGAACCCAGTACACACAAATTAAAATTGAAAGCATCGCTTAAATAAATTCGAAATTAAATTTCGAAAGTTCGAATTTTAAAATTCAAAAAAATATTATGGCACATAAAAAAGGTGAAGGCAGCGTAAAAAACGGTCGCGATTCTCAAAGCAAAAGATTAGGTGTAAAAATTTATGGTGGCCAGCCTGCTATTGCAGGTAACATTATTGTTCGTCAAAGAGGAACAGTTTATCACCCTGGGAAAAACATTGGTGTTGGCAGAGACTTTACATTGTTTGCACTTACAGATGGTGTTGTTGAATTTAGAAAAACCAAACTAAATAAAATAACTGTTTCTGTAGTTCCTGCAGAAGCATAATTTCTACTTTACTTTTATAATCGTTTTGAAATATCAAGAGGTTATCCACTTTGTATGGATAATTTTTTTGGCGTATGGTAATAAAATTTATAATTTAGTATTATTATTTTACTAACCATTAAAATTTCAAAATTATGGCAACAGCAAAAAAAGCTGCAAAAAAAGCCGCTCCTAAAAAAGCAGTAGCAAAAAAAGCTGCTCCTAAAAAGGCAGTAGCAAAAAAAGCTGCTCCTAAAAAAGCGGTAGCAAAGAAAGCTGCAAAGAAAAAATAAGCAGTTTAGTGTAAACTAAGATAAAATTAAAGTCCCGAAATTTCGGGACTTTTTGTTTTTTAAATACTTTGCTTTGATCTTTTTCTTATAAATACAAATGCAGTGTAGATAAGCAACAACCAAACAATTGCAGAAGCAATGGTTTCAATAGTTAAGCTATCATAAAAAGATGCAGGTTTAAACTCAAATCGTATTGTATGATTACCTGCCGGAACAGCAAGCCCGCGCAAAACATAATCTGTTCTTATAATTGGCACTTCTTTATTATCAATAAAAGCTTTCCAGCCGCGATCATAATAAATTTCGCTGAACACTGCAAATTGATTAGTGGTGCTTTTACTTGAATAAGTTATTTCGTCATTATCATTTTTTATTAAGCGGATTGTTGCACTCCTGTCATCGGCAGGCATAAAAGCAATCTTGCTTTTTTCTGACGCTTCAACAATTGCGCTATCAAGCGGATTATTATTATCCAAAGCTCTCATGGCAGCAGCATCATCTTTTACAAATGCAACATGCTTTGCAAACCAGCACGCACCTAATGCGCCAGGGTTTTGCTGCACTTCCGGCTGACCTTGCTGATTTCTTGTAATAACATACTTTGTATTAAGCATGTCAAGAACATTTATATTAAGCTTACCACTTAACTGATACGTAATTAAATCCTGATAAATAGCAAGCTTTGCAGGATTGTAGCCACCAATTGAGTTATGAAAATAAGATGTCATCGCATCATTAAAAGTATCAGCGGACAAATTTAATATACGATAATAACCGGTGTCCTGCAGTATTTGCTGATCAGTAGCAGATGGAACAAAATTTTGCGAATCCTGATCATCCTGCGATTGAAACATACTATCATTCAAATATCTTCTGCCTTCTGCCAAAACATCAATAGAACTTAAAAGCAGTAAAGCAATTATTGCATAAGATGCTTTTAATTTATTTTTTATGTATAACCAAATACAGGCAAATGCGAGTGCAATAAAAATTAACGAACGCAAAATATCGTCGCCAAATAAAGATTGCCTGTCTTGTTTTAAAGCGTTATAAAAATTGTTTGCTGCGTCTTTATTTCCGCCGGTCATTTGTGTTAAACTATTTACAACCTGGTCGTCTTGTGACGACTGATAAGTGAAGCTTGAATACAACATGAACACAATTAAAAAAATAGCAGCAATTGCAATACCTGAAACTTTTAATTTTTTCCATAAATAAGCTTTATCTGTCTCTGCAAAAAATACCTGTTGCAATGATAATACAGCTAAAAGCGGAAATAATAATTGGGGAATAATTAATGTATATGTTGGAACGCGAAACTTGTTATATAAAGGCAAATGATTAAAAAGAAAATCGTTGAACTCAGGAAAAAATCTTCCCCAACTCATCATAATTGCCAGCACACTTACAGCCAACATCCACCATTTATCTTTTCGTTTTAAATAGATCATTCCAAACAAAAATAAAAAGCAAATGATTGCACCAAAATAAACAGGGCCGGAAGTAAAAGGCTGTTCTCCCCAATATGCCGGCATACTTCCTGCAAACTGCGCAGCCTGGTCATCAGGAATTCCATTTTGAACAGCCAGCTTTGCCAAATGAGAATCTTTTCCTAATTCAGTTCCACCAGACACGCCGCCATACACATTTGGCACAAGAATAGAAAACACTTCAGACTTTTGAAAGCTCCATTGAAATGCGTAATCAATTGGTAAACCAGTTGTGCTTCCGCTATTTGTTTTGGTTGAATCTAAATTAAGCACACCATTACGCATGGTAGCTTTTGAATAATCATAAGTAGTGGCTAATATTACAAGGTTGGATGCAACGCCAATAATTCCCATAACCGCAACAATGGCTAATGCTTTAAAAATATGTTTGTAATCTTTTGCGCGAATCCATTCAATTAAATAATAAATGGTCATGAATGCAGCAACTATTAAAAAATAATATGTTACCTGCAAATGATTCATCGCTACAAACAAACCTGTAAACAAAGCAGTTGCTGCAGCGCCAAGCCAATATCTTTTTTTATAAACTAATAATATTGATGCAAGCAATGCGGGCATATACGCCATCGCCAACACTTGTGTTTCATGGCCCGCAACAACTAAAATTGAACTAAACGATGCATACGCATAAGCAAGCGCACCTAAAATGCCAATGCGATAATCAACTTTATACACCTGGCTTAAAAAATAAAATCCAAGACAAAGAAGAAAAAAGAATTGAAAAGGTTTGCCAAGAAATAAAGAAAAAACTTTGTGTATATAAATTAAATTAAAAGGGTTTTGCGGATCCATTGCAATTTGATACGCCGGCATTCCGCCAAACATTCCATTTGTCCACAACGGAAAATGGCCATGCGTTTCTTTATACTTAAATGAATTTTGCGCCATGCCTTTCCAATGTATTATATCACCTTGCTGCAATACTTTGCCTTGCAATGCTGGCTTGCAATAAATAAAAGCAACAACTAAAAAAATACCAATGGCAATAAGATGCGGCGTAATCTTACTCCAGTTAATTTTCTTCATATAACATTTTAAGAGCGGCAAACCTACGAAAATGTGTTATTGGTTTGCAGACATTAATTCTTTATAAAGAAAGTAATATTTTGGCAATCGCAGGAATAACATCGTGGCATTATTTGCAGCCTGTTATAAACTTAATTAGAATGATTCTGTTTTACAGCTGAAAATGTATTCAGTAAAGCAATTTTTATACATGATTAAGGTGATGAATTAAAATTCAATTTAACAGTAACAACTTTAAATTTGTATCTATAAAATGTATACAAATGCAGGAGATGATCGTAAAAAATACAATTACCATTAATGCGGATGCGCAAAAAGTTTGGGATGTTTTAACTAACCCGCAACAAACAAAAAAATATATGTTTGGTTGTGAAACCGTTTCTGAATGGACGCAAGGGAGCCCATTACTTTGGCAGGCAATGTACGAAGGCAAAGAAACCGTTTTTGTAAAAGGATATATTCTTGAAATTGTTCCGAACAGGTTTTTAAGATATTCTGTAATTGATCCAAATGCAGCATATCCTGATATTCCGGAAAATTATTTAAGTGTTGCATATAAATTAACGGCACAAAATGGCAGCACGCTTTTAACTGTTATCCAGGATGGTTTTAAAGATGCAGCAGAAGGTGCAAAAAGATTTAAAGAAACCTATAATAATGGTGATGGCTGGAACCCGATTTTAGTACAGGTGAAAAAAATTGCTGAAGAATGATAATGAATTTATCTTTTGTATAATGCATTCATTTCAGCATCATTAAAATTAAATTATAGGTTATTAAGGTAATTATTCACGAACTATTTCAGTGCCGTTTTCTATTTGTGCAATGTACGTTGTTAAAGGTAATTTCATTTCACGCTCGTATAATTCTGTTATCTCTTTAATCAAATCATCAATAGCATTTTCTTTTACAAGATTAATGGTGCAACCTCCAAATCCGCCACCCATCATTCTTGCGCCTAATACTGATGAATTGTTTTTTACAGCATCAACAAGAAAATCAAGTTCTTTACAACTTACTTCATATTCATTACTTAAACCCTCATGCGTGCGAAACATTTTTTCGCCTAAAGATTTAATATTGTTTTGTTTTAAATCTTCACATGCATTCAGCAAGCGCTGTATTTCTTCAACAATAAATTTGCAGCGTTTATAAATCAAAACATCTTTTGGTAAAACAAATTCATCAAGCATTTCAATGGTTGCATCTCTTAAACTATTTACCTGCGCATGATGTTCTTTTATCCAGGCAACACCTTGTTCACATTGTTCCCTTCTTACATTATATTCTGAAGAGGAGAGCGAATGGTTTACATTGGTGTTGAATAAAATAATTTTTATATTATCAAGACGCAATGGAATATAGTCATACTCCAAACTTTTGCAATCTAATTTTATAGCATGATCTGCTTTGCCAAACATGCTCGCAAACATATCCATGATGCCGCACTGCAAACCTGCAAAAACATTTTCAGCCATCTGCGCCATTTGCACCATTTCAAGTTTAGATAATTTAAGATTGAATAGTTCATTCAATGCAAAAGCTGTTGCACATTCCAACGCAGCAGACGATGATAAACCTGCACCAACTGGAACATCTCCATCAATCACTATATTAAAACCCTTTATTTCATAATTTCTTTTTTGTAACTGATCAACAATTCCTAAAATATAATTTGGCCAATGTTTTTCAGAAGGAAAAATTGTTGAAAGCGTACATGTAAAATCATCATTAAAATCTACTGCGTGCAGGTGAATTTCATCATCATCACGTTTTGCAATAGCAATATAAATGGCTTTGTTAATAGCCGCAGGCAAAACAAAACCATTATTATAATCTGTATGTTCACCAATAATATTTACGCGGCCGGGCGAACGCACAATTAACGGAGTTTGCGCAAACTTATCACTAAAAATACCTGCAATTTTTTTAATCATTCACCTGTTTTTTGTAATGATTGATCAATTTTTTCAAGAAAAAATTACCTGTGTGCAGTGTAATAAAAAACGATTGCGGCAACGCCAAGTATTGCAAGAATACTTGCTGCTATCCACCATCTTTCTTTTTTTATTTTCCGGGGTTCATGTAATGCAGCATACATTTCTTCAGAAGTTTTTTCATCTTCACCAACTTTTACAGTGTGAGTTTCATTTTTTCTAATTACTCTTTCCGCAATAATATCTGGAAAATATGCGGGCATTTCATCGGGTTGAAATGTAAGTACGTTTTCAGTTTGCCTGGTTAATGTACCAATACCTTTAAAATAAAGATTATTTTTTTCATGCAGGTCATTTTGCAAAAGCGAAGTAAAATTGGTGAAGTTGCGAATGGCATGTACTTCATCAATATTCAGTTCGCGGGAAACAAATTCGTAAAATTTTTTTTCTGCAGGAAATGTATCGTTGCTAAATACAATTTTATTTTTTGTAGGCAATATCTGGTGATTGGCAAAGTCAATTTGCGCGGGTTGCAATTCAACATTAAAATGGCCAATGCCAGGCAAAGAAAGATGATGATATAAAGCAAGAAATTTTCTTATAACAGTATACATTACTTTGTTTTTAATTCGCCGAACGAATATACAACTCCAATCAGCATATTAAAACCAAGTACAGGATATTGATTCCATCTTTGATATTTATTATTAAAAACATTATTGAACTGAAGGAATGCTTTCCATTGCGGCAAAAAAGCAAATTCTGCACCCGCATTTAAATCGAAAGCCGGTGCAAGCCTTCCTTCGGCAACATCTTTAGAACGGTAACGTGTGCCATCCCAGAAAAAAACATCTGCCTTTAATAACAAATCTTTTAAAGCTTCGTAACGCACCGCGCCATTAATTTCTATCGGCAATAAACCATACGCTTTATCATTCACTTTTAAATTACTGTATTGATTAAAAGTTGCGCCAGCCAATAAAGAAAATTGTTCACCAGCAGTATAACCAATTTCACCATGAATGCGAGTATCATTTAGCGAAGGTTCGTACACTACATTAAAAGTTCTGCCGGTTATTGTATCATTTACAAATAAAGGCTGATCATTTATTTTTAAAAATGATATTCTTGCATTGTAAGTAACATGATCGCCGGCACTGCCTTTAAATCCTGCATATTCTTCTTTTACCAATGCATTATTTAAAACAGTTGGCTGCTGAATGAATGGATTAAAATTTGCCAGCGACTCGTAAGTTGTTTTGTTATAATAACCTATCCAGCCTGCCTGCAAAATAAATTTCTCTTCGTTTATTTTAGCATCGGCAGTAAAGTTTGGAAGCAAATGAAAATTGCTGTTATCCCACGATGGTGTAAAGCCTGCTGTAATTTTTATGTTTGGCGTTTTAAAAGTAAGTGACGGATCTACATAATAAATCGTGTTGTCAATACTAACTGTATCGGTTCTGTAACTGCTTATACTTCCGTTTATGCCAACATTAAAATCAAGAATCCTTGTAAGGGATTTTGAAACAGGCAAATCAAACATAAAACTGTTTTCTTTACCACTACGATTATCTGAAAAAATACTTACTTCTGCAGATGGATGATAGTTGATGCCGTAAGCATTATCTGTTTTATTGCGCAATCCAATTTTGCCACCAACTGTGGTAAAGCTTTGTTTAATATCTGATTTTGTAAAGTGTAAACTATCTGGTTTATAGCCATATAAAAATTGCGTGTTGTTATCAAAAAAAACATCCGCGTTCCATTCATTTTTATTATTGGCAGAACTAAAAATGCCGATGCCTTCTACATGCGTTTTATTATAATTCTGAAAATGAAGCGAACCATTGGAAGAAGTATATTTTGCATTCACATTTATTACAGAATTTACGCCATCACCAAAAGATAAACCCGCCTGTAAATAAGGTGTTGAATAATTGCCATAACCAACTTTAAGAAAACTGGTATTGTTCCAATGCACGCTTGAATCAATATTTTCGGCGATTGCTTTTAGCGCTGGTGATTGATAAGCAAAAGAAAGATTTTGCACCGGGATATTGTATTGCAAAGTTGGCCTTACAGAATCAGGTAATGGCGTTGCCGCGCTGAAATTAATTTTTGAAGTTTGTTTTAATGTTGGTGCAAACTCAGATGTTACAACAACTGTTCTTGGCGGCAATGTTGTATCTGATGAAGACTGCGTTTGCTGCTTAACTTTATTTTGAGTTTGCTTTTTGTTTTGTCTTTTCTGCGCAAAAGAATTGTGCGCAAAAAAAATTAAAATAATAAACGTTATTATATATTTCATCTTAATAATTCTGTTTTGTTTTAATTACTGCTGAACTACTTTACTGTTCTTATCTTTTTCTGCAACTACTGCATCTAACTTTTGCTGCGCTTGTTGTTTCAAGCTTGTATCAGCAGCATTTTGAACCACACTTCTAAATGTGGCTTCGGCATTAAAATAATCCTGTTCTTTTAAATACACATCACCTAAAAGAATGTATGCTTTTGTAATCCAGTAATCGTAACTGCCCGTTTTATTAATCACATCAAAACCTGCTTTCTCTGCTTCTTTAAATTTGTTTTGAAGAAATAAAATTTCTGCAATGCGATAACGCGCTTCTGCAGCATATTCGCTTTTGCCTGTGCTTACAACAGTTTTATAAGCATCACTTGCTTCATCAAGCTGGTTGTTGTTTTGATAATTTTTTGCGATGATAAGATTCGCCATCGCTTTATCGTCTGAAGCAATTCCTTTTTGCTGTAATAAATCCTGTGCATTAGCCAACGCACTGTCAAATTCATTTAATTTATATTGACAGCGCAATAAACCGCGTTCACTTTCCAGTTTATTTTCAGGGCTTGTTGCAACAGATTTCAACTGTGTAAAAAACTGCTCTGCCTGTTTATAATCTTTCAATTCAAAATAAGAAATGCGCGCTGCTTCCAGCACACTTTGTTCAGCATAAGCGTTAGGCGCATTTTGCGCAACGTTGGTGTAATAAGTAAGCGCATGAGTAAAATCTTTTCTTCCATCATAAATATCAGCCGTCATATAATTGGCTTCAATAAAATATTTACCGTTGGGAAATTTAGTAAGATAGTTATTGAAAGCCTGCAATGCATTATCGTAAGCATGATTGTTATATGCTGATTGTGCAATTATAAATGTTACAGAATCCTGTTCTGAATAACTTACAGGCTTGCCACTTTTTTGCATGAACGCAACAAAGTCATCAGGCTTTTGCATATCAATAAAAATGTCGCGAACATATTCTACGGCTTCATCACTTTCTGGTGCGTTCGGATAAGTTGAAATTAGTTTCTGAAAATTGTTTAATGCATTCTGATTATCTTTTAAGTTATAATAACTAACCCCTAATTTTAAATATGCTTGCGGTTTAAAAGCATCAGCATTTTTATTTGCAAGAATTATATTTAATGGTTTGATGGCAGCATCATATTGTTCACTTGCCAAATAAGTATTGGCAACTTCCATATTTGCATCTGCAATTAATGTTGAAGACGGATAGCGGTTTTGAATGGATTGAAGCAACGAAACTTTTTGCACAAACTGGCCATTTGCGCCGGCAATAACTGCTTTTTGATACAATGCATAATCTGATGAAGGCAATTGATCATTTATCACAGTTTCATACATCTGTAATGCTTTACTTAATTGCTTCTTCATAAAATAGCAATCAGCTTCGCGCAAAAAAGCATCAACCTGCAGCGGTTGTGCGTTGTTATTAACGGATGTTGTAACCTGTTCAAAATTTTTCAATGCATCATCATAATCCTGCTGGCGTAAATAAGCATAAGCCAAAGTATAACGTGCATGCATTGCATTTACCTCGCCATAAGTAGAAGGGTTTTTAAGATATGCCTGTAAATAATAAACAGCAGAATCAAACACGTTTGTTCTATAAGCAATTTCACCTTTCCAAAAGTTGGCGTAATTAATATATGCTTCGTTCTCATCAACCGTAAACAACCTGTTTAATAAATCGTCTGCCTGCGAAATTTGCTGATCATTAATTAACTCAACTGCTCTTCCGTATAAAATTTTTGGATACGCTTTTTTTACTATTTCGCTTTGCGATTGTACTGTTTGAATAAGATTCAATGCTTCTTCATAATTATTAGTATTTGATAAAACATTTACCAATAATTCTTTTGCTTCATTATTGTATTCAGAATTTGGATAAGCGCTTATAAAATTTTTTAATTCAGTTAAAGCAACATCTGTATAACCTAATTCAACAGAAAGTTTTGCATAATTAAATTTTGAAACTTCCTTCTGTTGTTTATTTGAACTGTTTAATGAACAAAATAAAAATGCATTTCTTGCGCCTGCTTTATTATTAAGTTTTAAATAAGAATCGCCTAACAAATACATACTGTTTTGCGCAATCGTATCTTGCTTGCCGCCTAATTCTTTAAAACCATCTGTTGCCTTTTTATATTGTTCAGCATCATAATAGCAATAAGATAATTCGTACAAATCTTCGCGGCTTACTTTCTGCGTATTGCTTATATATTTTTCCAGGTATGGCAATGCATTTTTATAGTTGCCTTTTTCAAAATAAATATGACCAACCAATTCGCGCATTTGCAAATCGTAATATTGATTACTGCTTTGCAACACACTTTCAGCATAAGCTAAAGCTTCATCTTTTTCGCCGCGGTAATAATAAATTTCAGCAATGTAATATGGAATAATTGGCTGATATGCCGGCTGCTTTTCAATTATTTTAAACGAGGTTAACGCCTGCGCATAATTTTTATTTGAAAATGCGATGTAGCCATAATAATAATTGGCATCGTAATAATTTAGGTTAGATGGAATTTGCGCGATGGCTTCAAACAAAGGTTTTGCATCATCAAATTTCTGCATCGTAAAATAACCGTATGCTTCATGAAATTTCATGGCAGCAATTTCATCGTTGCTTAAGTTTGCAACGTTTGATTTTTCATAATAAGAAATGGCATCATCAAAATCCTGGTGTTTATAATAATATTCACCAAGCTGGTAACTCATCATTTCAATACGCGGCGCATTGTGTTCAAGGTTAATAAAATCATTTGCATCATCAACAGCAGTCTGATCGTTCAATTGCAAACGGCAAACGATAGAGTAATATTTAGCTTCTGTTTGAACGCTGATAGGAATGGCACTTTTGCGCTCATCATCCAAATACAATTTTTCAAATAAAGGATAAGCCAAACTAAATTTTTGTTGCTGGTACAATTCTTTTGCTTCTTTAAATTCAGCATCAGCATCATTATAAAATTTTGTTGACTGCGCATTGGCACAATAAAACAGTAATAAAAAATAAATTAACGCTGTTAATTTTTTGTAATGCATAATAGTTTCTCTCAACGATATATAATTCACAAATATTTTAAATGCTTTCTTAAATAAAAGTAAAAGCGGCTAAAGGTAATATCTTGAAAAAACCTTGAAACCTTTTGTGTTTTAATTGTGGATAAACATTGAGTGCTTTATTTTTACATAAATAACCATTTCTGGTTGTGTTGCTACAGGCTAAACATTTGAAAGCAAAAAATTACGCATGAAAAAAATATTATCAATAAAATACAGTGCTGCCTCGTTTAATCTTTCTATGTTGATTTTACGCATTGTATTGGGTATATTTCTAATTACTGAGCATGGATATATGAAAATAGTAAACTTTTCTACTATGCAATACCAGTTTTATAGTTTTATGGGTATCGGTTCAAAACTATCTTTAATACTCGCCATTTTTGCAGAAGTTTTCTGTGCACTCTTTATTGTGCTCGGCTTGTTTACAAGGCTTGCCGCAATTCCTTTAATTATAACCATGCTTGTCGCAATTTTTGGTGAAGATGCGGGCAAGCCTTTTCTAGAATCGGAGCTGGCAATTGTGTACCTCGGTGTATTTGTAACTTTATTATTATGCGGCCCGGGAAAAATAAGTATTGACGGCATGATAAATAAATAAATGCTGGTTATAAGATACAAGTTTCAAGATCCAGGTTGCAACATACCTCAAGTAAGCTCCAGAGTGAAGGATAAATCATAGTATCATAATTTTATAAATAACCATAAACTGGCACCCAAAAACCAGTTGCCTGAAACTAGCAATATATGTTTCAATCTATAACACAAACACGTGTGCGCTACGCAGAAACAGACCAGATGAATGTGGTGTATTATGGCAATTATGCGCAATACTTTGAAATTGGCCGCGTAGAAACCATGCGTGCATTAGGTTTTACGTACAAACGCATGGAAGATGAAGGTGTAATTATGCCTGTGGTTGAATTGCATACGCGTTTTCTGCGGCCTGCAACTTATGATGATTTGCTTACTATAAAAACACAGGTGCGTTCGTTGCCAACATCTTATCACATAGAATTTTTCCAGGACGTTTTTAATGAAGAAAATAAAATTCTTGCAGCAGGCAGAGTGGTATTATATTTTTTAAAAAAAGAAACCTGGAAGCGTACAACCATTCCGCAGGATTTGCACGATGCTCTGGCAAAATATTTTTAAACTGAAAGTGAATGTGCACATCAACAAAAACGGTATTAATTATTTAATAAAATTTATACACCGCACACTTTACATAAACCAAATTTTTTTACAAACAACTCATCTCCTGTTTCATATTAAAATGGGCACGCACAAATCATTAATTTTGCATCATGCAATTCTCTTCTTCTCTTCTTGAAAATGCGGTGAACGAATTTGCCAAATTGCCTGGCATTGGTAAGAAAACAGCATTGCGCATGGTATTGCATCTTTTAAAACAAGATGCAGCCACTACAGAAAATTTTAGTGAAGTAATAGCACGCATGCGCCGCGATATAAAATTTTGCCAGCGTTGCCATAATGTTAGCGATGCAGATATTTGTTCTATTTGTTCCAACTCAATGCGTAACCAAAAAGTGATTTGCGTTGTTGAAACTTTACGCGATGTAATTGCGATTGAAAATACACAACAGTTTAGCGGAACTTATCATATTCTTGGAGGTGTAATTTCTCCGCTTGATGGAATTGGGCCCGATCAATTACAAATTGAATCGCTTGTTTATCGCATACAAAAAGAACAAACAGAAGAATTAATTTTTGCGCTCAGCCCAAACATCCAGGGCGATACAACAATCTATTATATTCAGAAAAAAATAAAAGATATTAATTGCAGCGTAACCACAATTGCGCGTGGCATTGCATTTGGCGGCGAACTTGAATATGCAGATGAATTAACGCTTGGCAGAAGCTTGCAAAACCGGATGCCGGTTGATAAATATATTTCACATTAAAACAGGACAATTGTTTGTAGTAAGAACAACTTAATATTGAAAAAATATTTCTGTTGCGCCATAACCAAAACGCGGTTGATATTGGTTAACGAAAGTTTTTACCTCGTGTTTTGTTTTTAAAATATCATGTATTTCATCGCGCAACTTACCGGTTCCAACGCCATGAATAATTATAAGATTCAACAAATGATGCGCAATTGCCAGATCGTACCATTTTTCAAATTCTTTTAACTGAATGGTTAATATTTCAAAGTTGCTTAAATGTTGCCAATCGTCTGATAGCTTTTCAATATGTAAATCAACAACGCTTCTTGCTGGCTCCAAATGTTCACGAATTCTTTCAGCTTTATACGCTTTATTTTTGCTGATAAGATTTTCAGTCAGTTCAATTTTGTCTTCAATTATTTTATCGGGATAATTATCAAACAATTTAAAAATAACAGATGGCTCATTCTTTTGTTTCATTTCTTCAATGCGCTGAAACAATTGCTTTGGTTTTAGCCTGATGGTGTTTTCATAATTTTCCGCTTTTGTTTTTTCTGCAGTCATCAAACTAAAATCAAAACTAAAAGATGGGTTATCATTAAAATCGCTGAAAGCAATATCATGCAGATAAAAATCATGGCGCGATAAAATTTCTCCCTTTAATTCAAACGCCTGTTCTCCAAAAAAATCCTGGTAATAATTAAACTTATAACCAATATTATTTTTATTGATGAGGTATAATTTAAATAAGGTTACCACTTCATCACCAAATTCATCCATAGAAAATTTTGGAATAAGCGATAACCAAACACCTTCTTCTTTAATTAAAGGCTTAATGACATTTTTTTCTGTTGGAACATCATCAATATATTTTTTTATTGTTTTTTTTGATGATTCTTTTTTGTTAGTGAAGCGCTGAAAGTAAGGAAAATCAACCTGGTCGTTATAAACAGGAAAGCGCACGCCGCGTACTTCAACAAGCATCATATTCTTGTTAAGAATTTCAATAACTTTTCCTTCTTCTTTTGTGTGAAGAATAATAATATCGTCGCCTGTTTGATATTTCACAAAATAAAATTCCTGAATTAAAAATTTGCCAGTACATCGGCAAGATGCAAAACTTTTATTGGTACCTGCTTGTTTTTTATAACGCCATCAATGTGCATAAGGCAGCTCATATCTGTACTGATAATGTATTGTGCTTTTGTTTCTTCTGCGTTTGTAATTTTCTGATCGGCCATTGCAATACTTATTGGTTCAAACTTTACGGCAAAAGTTCCGCCAAAACCGCAACAGGTTTCCACATCATTCATCTCAATTAACTGCAAGCCCTGTACATTATTTAAAAGTATACGTGGCTCTTGTTTAAGATTGCATTCGCGTAAAGCCGCGCAACTATCATGATAAGTTGCAACTGCATTTAAGCTGGCATTAAAATTCGTAAACTGTAACACGTTTACTAAAAAATCACTCATTTCAAAAATGCGTGCCCGCAGTTTTTTTATTTCTGTTTGATGCGTTGAATGTTCAAACAATTTTTCGTAATAATTTCTTACAAAGCCAACACAACTTGCACTTGGTGCAATAATGTAATCTTCGCCACTAAAATCCTTTATAAATTTTTTACAAATATCTTTTGCTTCGCCCCAGAAACCTGCATTGAAAGCAGGTTGCCCGCAACAAGTCTGATTTGTATTGTATGAAACTTTGCAACCAGCTTTTTCTAAAACCTTTACCATATTAAATCCAACGGAAGGATATAACTGATCAACAAAACATGGTATAAAAATCTGAACATTCATGCCTTCGCTTCAAGTGATTTTATTTCTTTAATTTCCTGTTAAGTGCAATCATTTTAATTGCAGTAAGTGCGGCTTCTTCTCCTTTATTGCCATGAATTCCGCCTGCTCGATCTAAAGCCTGCTGCTCATCATTTACGGTAAGCACACCAAAAATAGTTGGTACATCCAATGTCATATTTAATGAAAGCACACCATCTGTTATAGCTTTGCATACATAATCAAAATGTGGCGTATCACCTTTTATAACACAACCCAAAGTTATAAATGCATCTGCTTTCTTTTTATGGTTTTGCTGAAAAGCTTTTATAACAAAAGGCATTTCAACAGCGCCGGGTACAACTAAAGTTTTGTAGCTGATACTTTGCTGCTTGAATATATTAATTACACCGCCTTCAAGCTTATCAACTATATGTTTGTTCCATTCAGTTTTTACAATAATTACAAAGGCATCCTTTATTTGCGGGATGCCTTTGAGTAATGTTGTATTTCCTTTTGAAGCCATTAATTAGAACTAAAATCGTTTGGAACAATACTTAAACGATAAATGTATTTATCTGCACCAAAACCTCTTTCTGTATTAGGATATTTTTGCTTTAATTCTTTATACAGATCAAGTGCATCGCTGTTTTTGCCAAGTGTTTCTAACTTTAGTGCAGCACGAAATAAATATTCGCTGCTCATCGCGGCATCATCTGTAAATTCTTCTGCAGCTTTTTTATAATAATTTACTGCATCATCGTTTTTGTTAAGTTCGCTGTACGCATCGCCTAAAGCGCCATAAGCCATCATTTGTATTTGCTTTGCTGATGTGCTGAAGTCCTTTAAATTATCAACCGCTTTATTAAAATTACCAAGCCTTAAATAGCATAAACCTGCATAATATTTTGCAAGGTTGCCCACTTTGGTAGAACCATAATTATCAATTACGTAAACAAAACCTTTGTTGAATTTGTCGCCATTTAAAGCAAGCGTTAAAGAATCTTGCCGAAAATATTGCTCTGCTTTCCATATTGCGTTTTCAGCCTCGGCTTCTTTAGGTGCTACCACATAATTTTGATAGGCAAACCATCCTGCAACTATAGCAACTATAACAATTATAATTGTTAGTAAAGGTTTTTGATATTGTACCCAGAAATTTTTTGCTTTCAAAAAAGTATCATCGGTTTTTGCTTGGTGCGCATGCGTATCAGCCATAAATAAATTGAATATTATTAAATTAAAAATTGCAATCGTTAATCAACTATAAAAGGATAATTGTTACCTGTATAAACATCTTTCAGCAATTCATCATCTTCAGGAAGCGGACTTTCTTCTGCAAATTTTACTGATTCTTCTACTATTTTCCCAACCCGTTCATCAATTGCTTTTATTTCTTCATCAGTCGCAAAATTATTTTCTTTGATGGTTTTTAAAACAATCGCTATTGGATCTTTACCCTTATACTCCTCTAATTCTTCTTTAGTACGATATTTTCCCGGATCTGAAATGGAATGCCCTTTATAGCGATACGTTTTCATTTCCAGCAAGGTTGGGCCACCTTTTTCTCTTGCCCTTTTTACAGCGCGTGTTAAAGCGTCATGTACTGCTTCAGCACTCATGCCATCAACCTTGTCGCCAGGCATTTCATAAGCATCAGCTAACTTGTAAATATCTACTACGTTTGAAGTGCGTTCAACAGAAGTACCCATTGCGTAATTATTATTTTCGCAAATAAAAACTACCGGTATTTTCCAAAGCATGGCAAGATTAAATGTTTCATGCAACACGCCCTGGCGTGCAGCGCCATCACCAAAAAAACATAGCACCACGTTATCTGTGCCTTTA
>JBDUEO010000024.1:0-15819 GCA_040002335.1 Parafilimonas sp.
ACCTTGTAAGAAAAAATACGACTAATAAACAACAGGTACATAAAACAATGCCTGTAGCCGATGCAATGAACTATTTACCTGACAATGCAAGAAACGTAATTGAAAAGCTTGTAACCAATGAGCTGAAAGCGAACGTAAAAAAGCAGCTTGATACTATTGGGCAAAAATGCAAAGAAGTTTTATTGATGTTTGAAGACGGGCTAACAGATAAAGAAATTGCAGCGCTTTTATTATACAGCAATGCCGCCGTAGTAAAAACTACGAGGTTAAGATGTTTGGATAAGTTGCGCGAAAAAGTTATTGGTTAGCAGCGTAACAATTTCCATAAAACTGGCTAAGCATTTGTGGCAACAAGTTCTGCGTGTTGCAAACACCGGTAAATGAAAAACAAATAAACAATTAGTCTAAATCCTCAAGAAAAATTTATGCCTGACACGTTAAAATATATTGAAGCTTATTTTAAACAAACGCTTACAAGCGAAGAAAAAAGCGAGTTTGAAAAAAGATGCACAACTGATGAAACATTTGCAAAAGATGTGGCGTTTTATATTGCGGCGCGCCAATCATTACACGAAAAATTATTAGCGCAAAAACAAGCGCAGTGGAAAGAAGAAGATTATACGGAAGAAACCACACCTGTTATTTCCATAGCTAAAAAATCAATATTCAGCAGGTATATTACTTACGCAGCCGCAGCCTGTTTATTATTGGCAGCTTCAGTGTATTTTTTTGAAGCAAATAAATCGCCGCGAATACTCGCATTCGATTATATTAAAGGTAATTTTTCTACTTTAAGCCAGCACATGAGTGGCGACAGAGACAGCTTAACGCTTGGTATTGCAGCGTATAATAATAAAGAATACGATAAAGCATTATTACTTTTTGAAGGCGTTGAACAAAGAGATGATTCAAATGATGATGCAAAAAAATATGCCGGGCTTGCTTACCTTCAACAAAAGAATTACGACAAAGCGATAGAGCAGTTTGATGCGCTTTCAAAAATGAAATTATTTAGTAATTCGGGAGATTTTTTAAAAGCTGTAGCTTTGATGGAAAGAAATAAAGCCGGAGATAAAGAAGAAGCCAAAATATTGCTTAAAAAAGTGGTATCCGAAAAAGAAGATCATAGTGATGAAGCCGCAGAATGGCTGAAAAAAATGTAAACGACCTCACATTAATAAACTGTAAAATTTTTTTATGAAAAGCACATTTGAAACTGCTACTACCAACTCTGATACTGGTGTTGGCGGATCTGGAGGAAAAGGACCTCGCCCACACATTGTCCAAATAGTTTTTTTAGTGATTATCTTAATATTGGTAGCCTATATTGCATTTAAAGTTTCCTAGTTTTCTAATATAATAATTTTAATTCTGAGATTATGCATTACAACAAAGATTCAGACAATACTACAACCACTACAAATTCTACAGGCGTAGGCGGTTCGGGTGGAAAAGGGCCACGGCCAAAATAGATAACAACTTTTACCAAGTAGATATTTATAAATCCTATATAAGAAATAAATATTTATTGTTATAAAGCGGCTTATCTTAACCCAAGTACAGAAATAAACAAATCGTTTTGGGAAAACTTATAAAATGCTTGATAATAAATTTTATTGCATTGTGCGTTTGCACACATTCAATTGGTCAAACTGAGAACCCGCAATATCTTTACAAAAAGATTTTAGATTTAGATAAAAACGCATCCATTTCCGATTCGAAAAAGCTTTCAATTTTAAACAAACTAAAAGCTGATTTAGAAACAAAATCCCTTAATGACTCAGTTCACGCCCTATTACTTTTAAAGGTAGGAAAATATAAATTCATAGTTGAAGGAAATTACCAATCTGTAATTGATATTACAAACGCTGCTTTAAAAATAAACACGAGCTTAAGAAAGGAAACTTCTCAAATTATTACAATAACCTGTTATTTTAATCTTGCAGCTTCTTATCAAAATTTAATGCTTTATAATAAAGCATTATCTTACTATGACAGTGTTATTGCGGCATGTCGCAACTTTAGTGATACTGACCATTTAGTAATTGATTCACGCTATCAAAAAACAATTATATATTTCTTAAATGGAGATTATCAAAAAGTGGTGGACGAAAGCATTCTGGGAATGGATTTATCAATTTTTGAAAGAGATTCTTCCAGATATACCTACTTTTTAAACAGGAAAGCACAGTCACTTTTTTTTGAAAACAAACTTATCGAAGCAATAAACGATGCAAAACTTGCAGCACATTATGCCCAAAATATATATGATCAATATGAGTTAGGAACTGCATATAAAACACTTGGGTTTATATTCGAAAAAGAAGAAAAAAAAGATTCCGCAAATCACTACTATCATGAATCAATAAAAGTTCACTTATCAGCATTAAAACAGTACAAGCTACATGATTATGAGAGCCAGGTTTATATAGATCAAATTGCGAATGATTATAATGATCTTGGTAATTTTTACCAAAACAGTCTTAAAAATTATACCAATTCAAAAGACTGTTATTACAAAATGATATTCTTTGCTACACAGATGGATGACATAATGAAAATTAAATTGAAACTGGCTCTGGCATATCTTAATTTAGGTGAAAATAGTTTTAAACAAAATAAATGGATAGAGGCTTCAGAGTTTTACGTTAAAAGTTTTAATAACCTGCAAATAAATCTGGATGGAGATATAAGGAAAAACCCTACAACTTTTGAATTAAGCAATACGATAAATAAAGATCTTGTAATTGTATTAATGAATAACAAAACCCATCTCCTATTACAACAATATAAAAACAACCACGATAAAACTTGCTTAACTGCCTGTCTTCAATCAGCAATTGTTACAGATTCTGTAATTACTCAAATTCGGCATGAACAAATTGGAGAACAAAGCAAACTTTACTGGCGTGATAAAACAAGGGATTTTTATACCAATGCAATAGAAGCTTGCTATTTGGAAAACAATTCAGCTCTTGGCTTTTATTTTATGGAAAAAAGCCGCGCCGTATTGTTGAATGATAAATTAAATGAACTTGGCGCTGCCGCTTATTTACCCGAAGCAGAAAATAAAAAGCAGGAAAGTTTTCAAATAAAAATTGTTGAGCTTGAGCAAAAATTTTCTTTACTCGCAGACACTTCAAAAGAATTTCAAAATTTAAAATTTCAGTTACTTGATGATAAGAATGACTTTGAGCATTATATAAAATCATTAGAGCAAAAATATCCCGCTTATTATCAATATAAATATGCAGATGAAATTTCTTCATTAAAAGATTTACAACAATACCTTGCTAAAAATAAACAGTGTTTTGTACATTATTTTTTAGGTGATTCAGCAACTTATATTCTTGGTATTACAGCAACAGGCACAAAGTTTATAAGCCTTACGCAAAAAGAGTTCGATAAAGAAAAGCTCAACGATTTTCTGGAATTATGTTCTAATAAAGAAACATTGAACAATCATTATGATTCGTTCGCTTTATTGTCTAATTCGATTTATAAAAAAATATTTCAGCCGTTACAATTGCCCATAGGCAGCGTAATTATTTGTTCTGATAATATCGTTATTCCTTTTGATGCTTTGTGTACTGACAAAACAGGAAAAAATTTCCTGCTGAACAATTATACATTCAGTTATGTTTATTCAGCGCGCTTTTTAATGAAGCCATTTAATAACCCGGTTGCAAAAGGAAATTTTCTTGGCTTCGCTCCTGTTTCATTTAACGCAACATTGCATGTTCAGGATTTAAAAAATGCTGCCGATGCTTTAAATGCTTCTGCCTCTTATTATAAAAGTGATAAATTATTCACGCATCAAAATGCAACACGCAGCAACTTTTTTAATTACGCTTCTTCTTATTCCATTGTTGGTATTTTTTCTCATGCGCGTGCAGATACAAGTGATGATGAACCGGTTTTATTTATGCAGGATTCAGTTATTCATTTATCAGAATTACAGTTACTGAACGATCCTGCAACCAAACTGGTGTTGTTGAGTGCCTGTCAAACCAATGTTGGCAGAGCGGCAACAGGCGAAGGGATTTATAGTTTGGCGAGAGGTTTTGCAACTGCAGGTATTCCTTCTGTTGCCGCAACTTTATGGAAAGCAGATGAGCAAAGTATTTATGCTATTTCAGAAAAGTTCAACGAATATTTATCAGAAGGAATGAAAAAAGATGAAGCATTGCAAAAAGCAAAATTATATTTTATACAACACA
Organism: Parafilimonas sp.; assembly: GCA_040002335.1. Taxonomy (GTDB): domain Bacteria; phylum Bacteroidota; class Bacteroidia; order Chitinophagales; family Chitinophagaceae; genus Parafilimonas. The sequence continues at coordinate 4,221 of JBDUEO010000024.1, forward strand.
ACAGTTCTGAAAAAATGTTGCCTTATTACTGGGCGAATATGATATTGATTGGAAATGCTGATGCCATAAATTTTAATCAGCAATCAAATTATACAATATGGATAATTTTTGGCGCAATAATTCTTTTAATATCTGCTCTTGTATTGATTTATACAAAAAGAAAAACTTCTGCACACAAAACTTAAATTTCAAGGAGAGCTTTAATCGGGTCTTTACTAAATAATAATAATTCCGGGTTTTCAAGTAACTCTTTTACGCGAACTAAAAAGCTTACACTTTCCCTCCCATCAATTATACGATGATCGTAACTTAATGCTAAATACATCATCGGTTTAATTACTACCTGCCCGTTAATTGCCATCGGCCTTTCCTGAATTTTATGCATGCCAAGAATTGCGCTTTGCGGAAGATTAATTATCGGAGTGCTCATTAAACTTCCAAACACGCCGCCATTTGTTATTGTAAATGTGCCGCCTTGCAGTTCTTCAGCAGTTAGCTTACTATCTCTTGCTCTGCCTGCCATTTCAATTACTTTCTTTTCAATATCAGCCATGCTTAAACTTTCTACATTGCGAATAACAGGAACCGTTAAACCGCGTGGCGTACTAACTGCAATACTTATATCAGCATAATCGTGCAACACAAGTTCATCGCCATCAATATTGGCATTTACGTTTGGCCATTCGCTTAAAGCAATTGCTGCTGCTTTCATAAAAAAACTCATGAAACCAAGATTAACGCCATGAGCTTTGTTGAATGATTCTTTGAATTGTTTGCGCGTTTCCATTATACGGCTCATGTCCACTTCATTAAAAGTGGTAAGCATTGCCGTTGTATTTTTCGATTCAACCAATCTGCGGCTGATGGTTTTGCGCAGGTTGCTCATGCGTTCCCTATGCTCGTTGCGCGTATTTAATTCCTGGCCATTGAAAGATTTTTTTGCAGGATGAGACAGCGCTTCCAGCACATCATTTTTTAAAATTCTGCCGTTGCTGCCGCTTGGTTTTATTTCAGAAGTATTTACTTTTTTATCTGCAATAATGGCTGATGCAACAGGTGTTGCTTTTGGTTGTTGAACAGTTATTGCTGCTTGCTGGTTGCTTGTTTCAGGTCGCTGATTTGTTTCTGTTGATTTTGCTTCCTTACTTTCGGACTTTTCTGTCTTATCTGACTTTTCTTCTGCAACTGCAACATCAGTATTAATAGTAGCAACCACATCGCCAATCTTTAAAACATCGCCTTCTTTTGCAATTTGTTTTAACTCGCCTGCTTCTTCTGCATTCATTTCAAAGGTTGCCTTTTCACTTTCCAATTCTGCGATTACTTCATCACGCTGAACTAAATCTCCATTATTTTTTGTGAATTTTAATAACGTTACTTCACTAATTGACTCACCAACTGTTGGCACTTTCAATTCAATTATTCCTTTACCCGCAGGTACAGATTCAACATTTGAGATTGCTGGTTGCTGGTTGTCGGCTTCAGGTTGTTTTTCTTCTTCAGCTTCGTGCGTAATTATTTCAGGTCTTTTTAATCCCGTTGATTTTTCAGCTTGTGGAGTTTCTATATTATTATTTGCTGTTAACGGTTTTGTTTTTTCATCAATATTAGCAAGCACAGCACCAATATTTAATGTGTCGCCTTCTTTCGCTATTATTTTTATAACGCCGCTTTGTTCTGCATTTACTTCAAAGGTTGCTTTCTCACTTTCCAATTCAGCAATTACATCATCGCGATCAACATATTCACCATCTTTTTTTAACCACTTTAATAAGGTTACTTCGCTTATAGATTCTCCAACTGTTGGAACTTTTATTTCGATCATACTAAACTTTCTTTTTTTGCTGCGTAAAGATATGTTGTACAAGTGAGTGACACAACCGTGATGCCATACTTACACTGCCGGTTACATAAATTTTTTTAAATGCTAAATGCGGTATCAATTATTTGTGCCTGCTCCTGAGCGTGAACTTTTGCATAACCGGTTGCGGTAGATGCGCTGGCGCTTCTGCTGATTACACCATAATTTATATTTTTTAAATTCATTTGCAGAAAAGATGCTGCGCCCATGTTCAATGGCTCTTCCTGCACCCAAAACCAAATAGCCTTATTGTATTTTTTATACAAATCATTTAATTGTTTTGCCGGCAACGGATACAGTTGTTCCATACGGATAAGTGCCACATCATTGCGCTGGTCTTTCACCTTTTTTTCTGCTAATTCAAAATATAATTTTCCGCTGCAGAAAAGCACTTTTTTTATTTGTGTTGCATCTTTCACATTTGGATCATCAATGGTTTCTTTAAACCCGCCATTTGTAAATTCATTTACATCGCTGTAACTACCGGGATAACGCAGGTATGCTTTTGGAGAAAAATTTATTAATGGTTTACGAAAATTCCATGTTAGCTGCCTGCGCAAACCGTGAAAGAAATTGGCAGCCGTTGTAATGTTGGTAATAACAAGATTTAGTTGCGCACACATTTGTAAAAATCTTTCCATGCGGCCGCTGCTATGTTCGGGGCCCTGGCCTTCATAACCATGAGGCAACAACATTACAATGCCGTTCATGCGGTTCCATTTTTGTTCGCCGCCAGCTATAAACTGGTCAATCATTGTTTGCGCGCCATTACTAAAATCGCCAAACTGTGCTTCCCATAAAACCAATGCATTTGGGTTTGCCATTGCATAACCATATTCAAAACCGAGTACGCCATATTCGCTTAACAGGGAATTATATATCTGCGATTTTTTTTGTGTATCATTAAAATGATCGAGCCTGTTGTAAGATGCATCATTATTTTCATCGCGCAACACAGCATGGCGATGGCTGAATGTGCCGCGCTTTACGTCCTGACCGCTCATGCGGACAATTTTTCCATCAACTAATAAAGATGCATAAGCAAGTAGTTCTCCGGTTGCCCAATCAATTTTCTTTTCAGCTTCAAATAATTTTATCTTGTCGTTTAACAGTTTCTCTACTTTTCTTAATGGTTGAAAATCATCAGGCCATTTCATTAAACCATTAAACAGATTTTTTAGTTCTTCTTCGCCGATGGCTGTAACAGGTGATGAAACAAAATCTTCTGGTGTTGCCTTTTTTAAACTGCGCCACCATTCTTCGGGTTGTTGGTATTTATATGGTAAAGGATGTTGCTTTACTTCATCCAAACGTTCCTGCAGATCGCCCCAAAACTTTTTCTCCATGCTTTTTGCAAGTTCCTGTGCATCTTCTTCACCATGCTCCATTAAATATTTTGTATATACTTCTCTTGGGTTTACATGATTCTCGATAAGTTTATACATGTGCGGCTGTGTGTATTTTGGATCATCGCCTTCGTTGTGGCCATGGCGGCGGTAACAAACCATATCAATAAAAATATCCTGGTTAAATTGCTGGCGATAACGCGTTGCTATTTCAACACACTTTACCACAGATTCAGGATCATCGCCATTTACATGAAATACAGGCGCTTGTATTGCACCCGCAAGTGAAGTACAGTAATCTGAGCTTCGGGCATCATCAAAATCAGTAGTAAAACCAATTTGGTTATTAATGACAAAATGAATAGTTCCGCCGGCAAAATAGCCCTGCAAATCGCTCATCTGGATTACTTCATATACAATTCCCTGTCCTGCAACAGACGCATCTCCATGTATTAGAATTGGCAGAATTTTATCATAATCACTATTATAAAGAATATCTGCCTTTCCTCTTGAAAAACCAACCACAACAGGATCAACCGCTTCGAGGTGTGATGGGTTTGGCATTAATTTTAAATGCACTGTTTTACCGTCTTTTGTTTGCACGTCGCTACCAAAACCCATGTGGTATTTTACATCACCGCTGCCCATAGTTTGATCCAGTTTTGCAGTGCCTTCAAATTCACTAAATATCTGTTCGTACGTTTTGCCTAAAATATTGGCAAGCACATTTAGCCTGCCGCGATGGGCCATCCCAATTATAACTTCTTCAACACCATGCTCTGCACCAATTTGTATCATTGCATCAAGTGCAGGGATTGTTGTTTCGCCACCTTCCAGTGAAAATCTTTTCTGACCAACATATTTTGTATGCAGAAATTTTTCAAACATTACACCCTCGTTCAATTTCTCCAGAATTCTTTTTTTTGTTTCGATAGGAAGCGGGTTTGTAAATTTTTTTTCCACTTCATTTGTAAGCCAGTCAATTTGTTTTTGATCGCTTATATATTTAAATTCAATACCAACATGCGAAGCATAACAGGCCTTAAGATGCTCTAAAATATTGCGCAAAGTAGTTTCGCCTAAACCAACAAGATTACCTGCTGAGAAAGTTTTATCAAGATCATCTTCACCCAAACCAAAAAAAGAAAGATCAAGATTGGCGTTACGGTCTTTGCGTTTGCGTATAGGATTTGTATCTGCAATAAGATGCCCTTTATTTCTATAGCCAAGAATAAGCCTGTACACTCTTATTTCCTTCATCCAATCGCGTTCTGTATCTGCAGATGAAATATTTTTTTGCGGAGCAGTTGCATCTGCGGGTACCACTTTTTCAATGGCGTTGCCGTTTTGTTTTCCGCTTACATTAGACACGGCAAAATCAAAACCTTCAAAAAATTTTTTCATTTCCGGATCAACACTGTTTGGATCTTTTACAAAATCCTTGTATAAATTTTCAATGTAGGCCGGATGTGAACTTGTTATAAAAGAAAAATCCTTCATGGAGGCAGTTTATCGTGTTATAAATATATCTGCAAATGTCGTTGATTTTATAGGGAGATTTGCATAATTAAACATGTAAATAAGTGGTTAAGAAATTTATAAGATTATTGTGAAGTTAAAAAGAGATGAAATTAGAGATTGAAAATTTGCAATAAAAAGTTCAATTCCCTTACCTTTGCCGTCCTGAAAAATAATTATGGCAAATCATAAAGCGACAAAGAAAGATATGCGCCAGGCATCAAAACGCAGGGAACGCAATAAATATTATGGCAAAACCACGCGTAATGCTATCCGTGATCTAAAGGTTTCAACAGATGAGAAAACTTATGGTGAGGCATTGCCTTCTGTTATTTCTATGATTGATAAACTTGCAAAAAAAGGTGTTATTCATAAAAATAAAGCAAGCAATCTTAAAAGAAAACTTTCTAAGAAAACCGCAGCTGCGGCCGTTTAAAATATTTCGTTGTTGAATGCAAAAAAGATTCTGCCAAGGTGGAATCTTTTTTTATTGATATTAGTGAAGGCCTACTTTTAGAAGCAAGTCTTTTTTAAAATATTCTTTTTACCAGTGCGCCAACATAAGGAAATTGTTCAAATTCTTTTTTCTCAATTCTTACAATAAATAATATAAAAGCAAGTATAAAAATAACTGCCAATGACAGGCTGAAAATTGTATTACTATACAATTTTATAATGCCACTATGCATAAAAAACAATGCGATTGAAATAACTATATAAGCCAGCAGTTTTTTCCACGCATAAGGGATATAGTAACTTTTTTGTCCCCATAAAAAACTTATTACCATCATACTTGTATAGCAAAAAAAAGTTGCCCAGGCAGAAGCCACATAACTATACTTCGGAATAAAAAAGTAATTAATTAAAATCGTTATTGCCGTTCCAATTATTGTAATCCATGCACCGGCCATTGTTTTGTTGGTTACTTTATACCAAATGCTTAAATTATAATAAATACCGAGGCTCATATTTGCCAGCAACAATATTGGTACAACACTTAAACCTACCCAATATTTAGGATCAATAAAATATTTCCATATTGGCAAAAACAATGTTACTGCAAGAAACATAACCGCAACTGTAATTACAAAAAACTTTGTTACACGTGCATACACACGTTGCGGGTTTTCTCCTTCTGCCTGTTTAAAAAAGAAAGGCTCCGCACCCATTCTAAATGCCTGTATAAATAATGTAATAAGAATAGAGAGTTTATAACAGGCCGCATAAATCCCTCTTTGCTCATCTGCAAAGCCATGCGCATCCGGTAACCACCAGCCTAACATTAAACGGTCAAATGTTTCATTTACCATTCCACCCATCCCGGCAACCAATATGGGCAACGCATAAGCCATCATGCTAAACCATAACGTAAAATTGAACTTCCACTGTTTTGGTAAAAGTCTTTTTGCCAGCATTACCAGCGTAAAAAAAGAAGCAATAGCATTTGCAAGTAACACATAAGTAATAGGATTTGATTTTGGGTTATAAATTAACGAAACCCAACTGTTATGATCTGATTTTAATTTTGCCGGGCAATAACTTAAAAAGAAAATAGTAAGGCCAAACGTGATGATGATGTTAGCAATTTGTACAAATGCAAATTGTCGCGGCCTTCCTTCAAAACGAAGCCGCGCAAACGGAATGGTGTTTAATGCATCCAATCCAATAATAATAATGCTTAGTTTAATAAGCTCCGGAAACTCGCTAAGCGTGGCAATTTTGGCAAGCCATTCCCAGTTCATCCATAATATTCCGGTTAATAAAACAGTACTTAAAATTAAGCTGATAGTTGCAGTATTATTTATTGCATCCTTGTCTGCATCTTTACGCATAAAACGGAAATACGCAGTTTCCATTCCGTAAGCAAAAATGGTATTGAATAAAGGAATGGCGGCATAACTCGCACTCATTTGACCATAATTTGCTGTTGTAACAAGTGCCGAATAAGTTAGATAAGGTGTTAGCAGGTAATTTATAAACCGTGCGCCAATGCTGCTTAATCCGTACCAAAAAGTTTGGCCTGCCAGTTGTTTTATGCTGCTCAACTAAATTGTTTTTGGCAAAAATAGTGATTGGAAAATAGTTGATAAGCGATAGTTCATTGTATAAACATTTTACTAATTTATTTTTCTCTGCAATGATCTATGAACTATGATCTATCACCCAGCTAATAATCGTTTCCTTTTAATTTCTTTCTTCCATCTTTTACAAATGATTTTTGCTTTTTATTTTCCAGCCTTCGTTCTTTAACGCCTCTCGGGGTTTTTGTAGCAATGCGCATTTTTTTTGGTCGAAGTGCTTTGCATACTGCGTCATTTATTTTCTTAACAACTTCTTCTTTATTGCCAAGTTGGGTTCGCTCGCTTTGAGATTTTATCAACAAAAAACCATCTGTAGTTATACGGTTTGCAAGATGTTTTTGTATTAATAATTTTTGCGCTTCAGTTATCAAGTTTGAAGCTTCAACAAGCCACCGGCCTTCAACCATCGTTTCTACTTTATTTACATTTTGGCCACCTTTACCACCGCTGCGTGCCGTTTGAAAAATTATTTCACTGCTTATATCAATCATCATAATATTATCTTTAAACGCAAAATTTTCAAACAAAAATAAAACATGCGTGCAGTTATACAACGCGTTTGTGAAGCATCTGTAACAGTTGATGAAAAAATTACCGGTTCTGTAAAAACCGGTTTATTAATTCTGTTGGGAATTGAAGACACAGACATAACCGAAGACATTCAATGGCTAAGTAGTAAAATTGTCAACCTGAGAATTTTTAATGATGAAAAAGATGTGATGAACATCAGCATTAAAGATGTTGATGGCGATTTGCTTTTAGTAAGCCAGTTTACATTACATGCATCAACAAAAAAAGGAAATCGTCCATCTTATATTCGCGCAAGTAAACCTGAGATTGCAATTCCTTTATATGAACAAATGATTGCACAACTTGAAAAAGATACAGGTAAAAAAATTCAGACAGGAATTTTTGGCGCTGATATGAAAGTGCGTTTATTAAATGATGGACCTGTTACAATAATTATTGATACAAAAAACAGGGAATAAGTTTTATGATTCCAGCAAATTATTTCATGGCATCGCGGTGCAGCCTGTTCCGGACTTGATCAGGAATCGCAACACTTGTGCTGTATAACAATTTGGATCTTCAGCATTACATTCAACGTGTTTAATAAATTTAATAGCTTGTGCATTTTGAAAATTATTTTTGAATAATGTTTTACAGCGTAATTGGTTTAATGAGCGGTTCATCTTTAGATGGATTAGATATTGTATTTACTGAACTTGAAGAGAATCGCAACGAATGGAATTATAATATAAAAGCAGCAGCTTGTTCTACTTATAATCACGAATGGAAGATCAAACTTGCTAATGCAAAAAACTTAAATGCGCATGATTATTTTTTATTACATACAGCTTATGGAAAATTTCTTGCAGAAAATGTAAACCGCTTTATCGAAGAAAATAATTTACATCACCAGGTACAATTAATTACTTCGCATGGGCATACTGTTTTTCATGAACCAAAACTGGGCTTTACAACACAACTTGGCTGCGGCGCAACATTAGCCGCGTTAACAGGAATTAATGTTGTAAATGATTTAAGAATTATGGATGTTGCCTTGGGCGGACAAGGTGCGCCAATTGTTCCTGTTGGTGAAAAATTATTGTTTCCAAAATTTGATTTTTATTTGAATATCGGCGGTATTGCAAATATTTCATTTCAGATAGAAAGAAATTTTATTGCATTTGATGTTTGCCCTGCCAACAGCATTTTAAATATGCTTGCACAAGAAACGGGAAAAGATTTTGATGAAGATGGAAATATAGCTGCCAGCGGAGAAATAATTCAACCATTAATGAACAAATTAAATGCATTAAATTATTATGCTTTGCCATCACCAAAATCGTTATCAAATAATTTTGGAACAGAAATTATTTATCCTTTAATAAAATCTTTCGGCATAAATAATAATGATGCGCTAAGAACTTTTGTTGAACATATTGCCTATCAAACAAAACAATCAATTCAATATTTAATAACTCATAATACAAGAACAGCGTACAAATTATTAATTACAGGTGGCGGAGCATTTCATAAATTTCTTATTGAAAGATTAAAAAGTAATTTAGAAATATTTAATGTTGATGTAGTGATTGCTGAAAATAACATTGTATTGTATAAGGAAGCTTTAATTATGGCGTTATTGGGTGTGTTAAGATGGAGAGAGGAAAACACTGTTATGGCTTCTGTAACCGGAGCCTCAAGAAGCAGTATTGGCGGCGCTGTTTGGATTGGACAAGAAGCGTAACTAAAAATAAATTAAAGTAAACATTATTATTTTATGCTGAAATTTATATTATGAAAGCTGCATTATTGTTTGCCATTTGCATAACTTTTTTTTCGTGTAAAGAAAAATTTGATACCAAAACTTATCAGGAAAATAAAACAAGTCTTGCACAGCGCGAGGTTTTGCATCCTGAACAATTTTTAAAAATTACTGCTGATGATAAAAAAACTTTATTTGGTGCAACAGTTGTAAAAGGTAAAATTGTAAATACAGCTTCTGTTGCTGCTTATAAAAATACACGCGTAAAAATGCTTTGTTTTAAAAATGGTATTCGTGTAGAAGAACATGAAGACGTTGTGCCTGAAATAATAAAACCCGGTACTGTAAAAAACTTTAAAACAAAATATCATTTACCAAAAGGTACAGACAGCCTTGCTTTATTTGTGATGAGTGCTGATACAATTAACGGTAAAAATTCCGGCAATTAAAATAGTTTAAATGCATCTCCGTCAAACAAGCCTTTATCGCTTAGCTTAATATGTGGTATTACAAGTAACGCCATAAAACTTAACGTCATAAAAGGCGATGTTAAGTTTGAACCAAGCGCTTTTGCCATTTTATCAATTTCAGAATATGCGGCTGCAATTTTATATCCATCATCATTACTCATTAAACCTGCAACCGGCAAAGGAATAATTTTTTCGTTTTCTTCTCCATCAAAACAACTTATTCCGCCTTTTTCTTTTATAATTAAATTAATGGCAAGTACAAGTGATTTATCATCACAACCAACCGCAATTATGTTATGGCTATCGTGTGCAACCGAAGAAGCAATAGCGCCATTTTTCAAACCAAAATTTTTAATAAGTGCTTTTGCAACCGGTGCTTTTTTATAGCGATTTATTACAACTAATTTTAAAATATCGTTTTCAATGTCACTTATTAATTCATTGTTTTTTATGCGCGGCTTTACAAAAATTTTGTTGGTGATGAGTTGTCCATCTAATGCTTCAATTGCAGAAATTTTATTATCATCTGCAACACTATCATGTACATAAAATTTTATATCATCTTCATTAATTTCTGTTGCTGAAAAATTATTTATTGTTGTTGAATGAACAGATGTAATTAAGGTTTTGCCATTTTCTGCAACCAATTCTCCTTTAATATATGTTTGATAAACTTTAAATTCTTTAAGATTATTTACCAGGATGAAGTTAGCTGCATCACCTTGTTTTGTTAATCCAACATTTAATTTATAATGATGCACAGGATTAACACATGCAGCCTGCAAAACTTTAAATACGTTAATGCCTTTTGCAACTGCACGTTCACACAATTTATTTATATGTCCTTCAACAAGACTATCAGGATGTTTATCATCACTGCAAAACATTATTTCATCAGGATAATCATTCAACAAATCAATCAGCGCTTCAAAATTTTTTGCGGCGCTTCCTTCACGTATAAGTATTTTCATTCCGTATTTCAACTTATCAAGCGCTTCTTCTTTTGTAAAACATTCATGATCGGTTGATATACCTGCTTCAATATATTTCTTTGCCTCTTCACCACGTAAACCCGGCGCATGTCCATCAACAGGTTTATTAAATTTTTTTGCAGCACTAATCTTATTTAATACTTCTTCATCATTCAACAATACGCCGGGAAAATTCATCATCTCACTTAAATAATGTATTTCCGGTTTACTTAAAAGCGTTTCTACTTCTTTGCTATTTAAAGAAGCGCCTGCGGTTTCAAAGTTTGTGGCAGGTACGCAACTGGGTGCACCAAAATAGAAGTTGAAATTCACTTTCGTTCCATTGTCAATCATATATTCAACGCCTTTCATTCCGCAAACATTTGCAATTTCATGCGGGTCACTTACTGTTGCAATCGTTCCGTGTACAACAGCCAGCCTTGCAAATTCAGATGGTATCAGCATACTGCTTTCAATATGCACGTGACTGTCGATAAACCCAGGTAATAAGTATGGAAGATTATGGTCTTCCTGGTTATGTATTATTTCAATTGTATGGATCTTATTATCATCAATAAAAATCTTGGCAACATGTATGGTTTTATTTTCTACATCTACATAATTGCACGGTGATAAAGATTTTACTGGCATTGATGATGAAGATAGAGCTTTAGAGTAGATGGCAAAAAAAAACTCCCGCAAAATGCAGGAGGTTTTTTTTGAAACAAAGACCTTAATTTCTTCAACGGGGGCAATTGTTTCGTTTGGTTTTTTTTTGGATAATTGGACTTTGAGCACTTCTTATTAACAACGATGTAAAATTGCAGATATATCTTTCCCAAAAATCAATATTTAGTTTTTTTATGTATCCAGATAAGACAAAGAAAATATTATTCGGATAGAAGCGTACATTTTACATGCTTCGTACAAAACACATTAGTCCACATCTTTTCAGGAATCTCAAAGCCTGTGTTTAATCACAGTAATTATGAGCAACCATGCTAATAAAAGATTGTTTCAGTTTCATATCCGGATAAGGTATTTATTTGGAAGCAAGCAATTAAATGCCATACTTTTATT
>JBDUEO010000025.1:0-15719 GCA_040002335.1 Parafilimonas sp.
TATTCCTATTGTTTGCGTAACAGAATTGGTAAAAGAAGGCAGGAAATTATTTTATATACAAAATGGAAAAAAGACAGAAGTTGAACGCATTTATAACCGCGTAATTTTTGATGACCTTCAGCAACAATCGCCGGAAATACAGGAAAAAGGAAAGATTTTATTTGAAGATTTAGATGTTGAATGGGCACCACATCCAAACTGGTTTTATCGCATCAGCAAATACACATTGCCCTTTATAAAACATCAGTATATTCCAGAAACAAATTTTTTAAGTGATGTGAAAACCATTCCGTCCGATCTTGAAAATTATGTGTTGAAACCGTTGTTTTCTTTTGCAGGGCAAGGTGTTGTAATTGATGTTACAAAAGAAGATATTGATAAGGTAAAAGACCCGCATAACTGGATATTGCAACGCAAAGTAAAATATGCTGATGTAATAAAAACACCGGACGAAAATGCAAAAGCAGAAATACGTATATTTTATTTTTGGAAAGATGGCGAAGCAAGACCGGTTGCCACACAAAACCTTGCACGCATCAGCAAAGGAAAAATGATTGGTGTGCGTTATAATAAAGACCGCGAATGGGTTGGCGGCAGCATGATTTTTTTTGAAAAATAATGTAAAGACTAAACCAGGCATTATAATAATTTACATTAACTTGTATGTATGTCCAAGGAAGAAATTAAATATGAGATCAATAAGGTATTGGAGCATTTTTCAGATGAGGCTTTAAATGAACTTCTAATGTTTTTAAAAGATCTTGATGAAAAGCAAAGTGAAGATACTTTTATACTTTCTTTAAAGCAGATACTTGAAGAAGATTTTGGACTTTTATCAAGATTAGCTCAATGATTTCCCGCAAAACAGCAGAAAAAATTCATAGCTTATTAATAAGAAAGTTTGGTGGCCTTAATGGAACCCGGGATTCAGAAGCATTAGAGTCTGCTTTGCTACGGCCCTTTCAAACATTTGAAAGTATTAATCTTTATCCCGATCCACTTTATAAAGCTGCTGCAATTATTGAAAGCATTATTACAAACCATCCTTTTATTGACGGCAATAAAAGAACAGGGTATGTATTGATGCGCCTTTTTTTAAATTCGAATGATTTAGATATTACAGCCACTGAACAAGAAAAATTTGATTTTGTAATAAGTATAGCATCCGGCAATAAAACTTTTGAGCAAATTGCAGAATGGCTTAAAACTAATACCACTAATATTGAAAATATTTAAAGAAATCTTTGGCCGCATTTGGGCAACGTGGGCACTATTATTTTTTGTTTGCACCATGTTTGTCGCATACATATTTTATATTCCGTGCCATTTTTTAAAAGAACCACAAAAAGCAAAATGGCACAGGCAGGTTTCAAGGGTTTGGATGTTTGTTTTTTTAAATTTTATTGGCTGCCCGCTTACAGTAAAAGGCAAAAATTATTTTAAAGGATTAAGTAATTGCATCATTGTTTCCAATCACAATAGTTTAATGGATGTGCCTGTTACAACGCCATTTATGCCACGTGCTAATAAAACCATTGCACGTAAAGACTTTGCAGTGATTCCTGTATTTGGGTGGATATATGGTTTTGGCAGTGTGCTTGTTGACCGGAACAGCGATGCCAGCAGAAGAAAAAGTTTTGAAGACATGAAGCGCGTATTAAGTATAGGCTTAGATATGGTTATTTATCCCGAAGGCACACGCAACCGCAGCATCGATCCGCTTAAACCTTTTTATGATGGCGCATTTCGCCTTGCGACTGATACAAAAAAACCTGTTGTGCCGGTATTGGTTTTTAATACAAGAAAAGTGTTGCCCGCAAACAAAACCTTTTACATGATTCCGCACAAATTAGAAATGCATTTTTTACCACCTGTAGAAAGCATCAATATTTCTTCGAAAGAGTTAAAGAATAAAGTGTTTAAGCTGATGTGGGATTATTATGAAGCCAACAGCTAATACTTATCAGCAACAACAAAACTTATTTTATATTACGAAGGTTAATGCTGTTGGTGAAGAGGAAAACCAACAGCGGCGGAAACATCAATCTTAAAAAAATCAATGTTTTAGATTGAATGCCCTTGAAACATTAAACCCAAAATAAATATTTCCTTTTGTCCAGCTTCCTGTTGTTTTACCAAGAAATAATGGTTCTACCATTCCCTGTGAATTGGTAAGATGTAATTGAAATACATGGCCACCTGTTTCAATATCAATACCGGCAGATAAAGAATTATATGTTGTGTATGAATTAACCTGTCCCGGTAAAACATAATCATATTCAGCATTAACACTCATGCGTTTTGTGAGTTTAAATCTTCCGCCTGTGCTTATTACAAATACATTGTTTTTATCTGCTGTTGTTGGTACAAGATTATAATGCAATAAAGTTGGCGTTATTTGTAAAGACAGCGCAGTTGATATTTTTCTTGCAATAAGCAACGAGGCATCGTAACTGGTGCGGTACCGGCTATTAAAATAAGGCTTATCAGAATATTTAAGTGATGTATAATAAATACCGCCAAATAAATCAACTGTAACAGGCATTTGGTTACTTCCATCTGTTTGTTTAAGCAATTTATATTTTATATGCCCATCGAAAGTTTTTTCAAAAGTGCTTCGCCCAACACCAACAGAAAGATTGTTTGTAATGCCATAATCAAAGCCTATGCGCATTGTTGCGTTATCTAATCCAAATAAATTATATGCACCATCATTTACTTTTCCAAAGCGGTGCATAATTAAAAATATAAGAGCATTTTTTGCAGGTGCTTCAACAGATTGTGTATTGATGATATAAACGCCTTTAAAAGTTCCCGTTACATAAGTTTTTGTTTTTTGCATTGACATAGAATCGTCAAGCATATGCAGTAATAATGTATCCTGCGAAAATGATGATTGAATTAAAAAGAAACTGATTACAATTAGTAATGTGCGCATGCAATTATATTCTTATTGATGTAATGAGATTTTAACCTGTACATTAATTTCCTTTGCAATTTTTTCTTTTACAAGAGATGGAATAGTTATATTAAAATCGCCGGGAATTAATGCGAAGCTGCAATTGCCATTCAACAAATCATTTTGTATTTGTAAAATAGCTGTTGTATTTAAAGGTTTTGAAACGCCATGTAACGTTATTATGCCTGAAATATGCAGTGTTATATTTTGATCTTTAGCAACATCAACAACTTCATTAAAAGTACCCGTAAACGTGGCTTTCGGGTACTTATCGCTTTCTGCATAATTTTCATTAAAATGTTCCTGCATTAATTCTTTTTTGAAAATAAAACCTTTCATCAGCATAGAAAATGCAAGTGTTTTTTTTGCAATATCCATAACCGCATAAACCTGGTTATTTTCAGCTATTATATCTTCAAACGGTGTTTTAGAATAAAAGCCGGTAAACCCGTTTTTGGTTGTATAAAATTGACCGTTTGATGCTTTAAAGACAAAAAGCAATACCAATAAAAAGCAAATCTTTTTCATATATATTTTCAATTGTCAGGTGCATTATTATTTATCCATGCGCTGATGATATTAATATCACAGTCAGATAATTTTGGATTATTTTCAGGCATTGGCGGAAAACCTTGCGAATATGTTATTACCCCTTCAAGAAGGCCGCTGCCCGCAACTATTTTTAAGTTTGCATAACCATCAAGACTAACACTGCCTTCCATTTCTCCATTGCCATGACAACTATAACAATTTGCAGAAATGATTGGTAAAACATTATTCATATAACTTACGTTGCTCGTATCGCAAACCATATTATTGGGCTGTAATAAATCCTCACTTTGTTTAGAACATGATAATAAATAAGCAACACAAATTGTCAGCGGCATCAGTATTTTTAAAAAGTTCTTTTTCATATATTTATTTTGTCAGAACACAATCAACAAGATTAACATCCGCTAAATAGCCTGTACATTTTCCTTTTATAATTAGCACTTTATTTAGCGATAGCTGATGTAAAACTGTTGTGTCATTCATCATCATGCTACAATTAATATTGCCATCTCCATTCGTTTGCAACACCAGGAAATAATGATCATTCTGATTTAATTTTTGTTGCAATTTCCCGGTTACAGAAATAATCTTATCAAGGTATAATCCATTTGCCTGCACTTCATTCTGCGAATAATCAGCGTATAATTTTTCAGCATTTACAAAAACATTTGCGGTTAAGTTTTCAGCACTTTCGTGTGGCTTGTTAATGCTGCAAAAAACAAAGCCTGCAACAATCACAATACACAATAGAAGTACCATCAAAAAAGTGAATCTTCTTTTTTGCATAACAATTCTTTTTACTTTTTATGGTATGCGCCGTGTAACAGAAAAATTAATACCTGCGCTGCTCAATCGTAAATTACCAATGCCAACACCTTGCAAAGGCGTTTTATAATAAGGCTGAACCTGTATAAAATATTTTTTAGATGTTTGAATATTTACGCCTGCGCCAAAGTTTAAAACGGAAAACAAATTTTTTGAAGAATGATAATAATAATATCCACGTTCGCCCGTGTTGCCATTATAGTTATACTTAAAGTTGTAAAATTCTTTACTCATTAAATATGAGGAAGCGCCTGCTGTAACAAACCAATTATATTTTTTATGAGATGTAAAATCATATTTTATATTCAACGGAATTTCAAACATATTGCAATTGCCGTTTGCCGTTAGCAGGTCGGCATTTTGCAAATAACCTAATTTGCTTTTATCAAAAAACTTTCCTGCAGTATAATAATTTTTCTTTTCGAACAGCAAACCTGTTTCAATGCTTATTCCATTTTTAAAATGATAACCTGCAAGTAAACCCGCGCCTAAAGCTGGTGCCGATGTTTTCTGATTTTTTATAAAACTTACATCCGAATTTGCAATAGCGCCCGCATAAACATAAGATTCACGTGTTTGATTTTTTATTGATTTCTTTTTCGATTTTGATATTTGTAATGTTGAATCGTTAGCTGCTACCTGTTGTAATAAAGTAGTATCATTATTTTTTGCTTTGTCTTCCTTTTCAAAAATATTTCCTGTTGTTTTTGTACTTTCAACACTTAAGTTTTTATAAACATTTTGTTGTGATTCGATAGCGGATAAATTATCCGCATCTTTATTATTAAGATCATTTTTAAAGTCTGTGTTTTTTACACTTGCCGATGTTTTTAACAGAGCCGCTTTTGAATTTTTATTATTGGTGAATGTTGATTTTAATACAACGCTGCTTGTGCTTTTAATTGTAATTACAGGTTTAATTTTTATACCTGTAATTTGTTTGTTCTTCTGAATATTATTTAAGTTCTTACTTGTATTATTTAATTGTTTGTCAGAATTGTTTGGCACTTTCTGCGCCTCTGTTGCTGGTTTGTTTTGTTGCTTGTTTGATGATATAAACAACGCTGTTTTATAAATGGTTAACAATGCAACAGGAATTAATAATAACCAGAAAAGTAGTATTAATCTTTTGCGTTTTTTTTGCTTTGGCTGTAACGGCAAAGTTTCTTCAGGTTTGTTAATACTGTTGTTCACTTTGTTCCAGTCATAGGCAAGCTCATCATTCAGATCATACTCATCTGCTGCTTTTTTAAACATATCATCCATATCGTCATTCTTCATGTAAAACATAAAGTGTTACCATTATTATCTTTTATAAAATGTTTTTGCAGAAATGCTTTTGCTTTTGCAAGATTTGATTTTGATGTACCAACAGATATTCCGAGCATTTGTGCAATTTCTGGATGTGTGTACCCATCTATCACATATAAATTAAACACAACTCTGTAGCCGGGACTAAGCTTTCTTACCAAAACAATTAATTCTTTATAAACAAGATTACTTTCACCGCTCACTTCGCGTCCGGATTTGTTCCACACATGCTCAGGTAATTCAGACGTTTGCGGCACAAGATTTTCTTTACTCATATAATCTATAGATGCGTTTACAACAATTCTTTTTATCCATCCACACAGCATTACTTCAAGATTATCTTCATTGCGTATTTCAAAATTATGTATTGCGCGAAAAATTTTTACAAAGGCATCATTTGCCGCATTGGCAGCATTTTCAAACGAGTGCACATATCTAAAAGAAATTTTTAAAACAAACTGCAGGTAGCGGTCATACAACTGCTTTTGGCATCGTGCATCATTATTCATGCATCCTTTCAAAATATAAAAAATGTCCTGCAAGTTGCCTTGTGTTTTTTTAGTTGATTGAATAAACTTCGTTTAGTTTATAATGGTTGCCTGTAATAAATTATTTGTTTTAGGCAACTGTTTTTAAAATTCCGCAGTTATAGTTAGCTAAATTAAGTTTATGAAACTGAAATCTATGCTTTTCATCTTTTTAATAATGCTGTTTATGCAGGCAGGCAAAGCAAATATTTTTAAAATAGATGTATCTAATTTTCAATTTAGCCCTGCCAGCGTTACGGCTAATGTCGGCGACACAATACAATGGGTTTATGTAAATGGTTTTCATACAACATCATCATTATCTATTCCTGATGGTGCTACTGTGTGGGATGCGCCGATGAATAAGACCGGCGACACATTTCAGTATATTTTAAAAATTTCAGGCGAATATCATTATCAATGCAATATTCATGCGCCCGAAATGAATGGAACTATCACGGTGAATTCAATTTTACCTGTTAATTTAAACAGCTTTAGTATCAGTTCAAAAATTGCAGGTATTGCAATTATAAACTGGTCAACAGCGAGCGAAACAAATACTGATTATTTTATTGTGAAGAAAAGTATTAATGGCACTGTATTTACTGAAATAAGCCGCATAAAAGCAACAGGAAATTCAACTTCAATTCATAACTATTCTGTTACTGATAATAATGTAGGTACATTTTACAAATACGTTTATTATATGATTGATGCAGTTGATAAAGATGGTTCTTCAACGCTCTCATCTATAAATAAATTCGTTAACAATAGCGCGCTTAAAAAATTAGTTACACAACTTAGTCCTAATCCGTTAACGAGGCCCGGGCATTTAATGTTTCAGTTTAATGCGGATAAAGAAGGTGAAATGCTGGTTCAATTATATGATAATAGCGGTAAACTTATTGCAGACGAAAAGGCATATGGAACGCCAGGTTTAAACAACGGCCATTTTCATCTTGGCAATCTGGCTCCAGGTATTTATACAATTGTATTTAGTTTGGGCCAGATAAAAGAATCTTATAAAATAATAATGCAATAAAATTTTTTAAAGTTCTATTGTAAGAAAAGGAGCTGAATGGATAAAGTCAAAAATCCGTTCAGCTCCTTTATATTTTGCAATACATAGTATTCCTAAAAATTTTTCCATGCAATTTTCCATGTTGCATTTTAAAGTAAGAAGAATTGTATATAATTATTATAAAAGATCATTAACTTTTAAACGAATCACTTCCCAAAAAGTGAAGATTGCAAAAAAGCAAATAATAAACTGCAAACAGCTTGCATTAAAGTTGTTTTCGAATTGTGTAAATGGCAATATTATCATTGTGGCCAATTATGATCCTCATGTAAATATAATGGGCCAAAAACCGTATTAACTCTTACTACAAATCACGGCTTCGTAAAAAACTCAAAATATAGATTTAAAGATTTTTAAAGTAAGATTGGCGCTGTAACCTGCACAAGCGAAAACATAGGATCAACAGAACAGTTTCTCGTAATAGATGCAGGCGGTGGCAAAATTGCATTACAAAGCATGGGTAAATATTTAAGCAGGGAATTAGGTGCATGGGCAATGAACTGTAATCGGCCTGAAATAAATGGATGGGAAAAATTTACTTACTAATAATTTTTTATTCGTAAACAGCTTTGCAAAAATTGGCAATTGAGGATAAATAAGCTCTATCATCAATTGCCAATTTTAAATAACTTTTTTGAACAGCCTTAACCATCATCAAGGCTTTAAAAAAGCGATAGACAAAATTCTGCTTTACAAATAAAAATAAACACAGCCATTAAATAATTTTAGTTTGGATAAGCACTAATTCTATATACGCGATGAAAACCCCAGCCATTTGGTGTATTAATACTTGTTTGAAATACCACTTGTTGGGTTTTATAATCTAACTCTATAATTTTTCCACCTTTACCATTACCATTGTCTACCAGGTATCCCGGGCTAAATAATATATGACCTGTTTCCGGTAAATATTGAACGCTGGATAAAAAGGCAGAATAAGTTGAAATTCCCCTGTCTTTGCCATAGGCCCATATTTGCTGAACGGTCATATTCTGCGGGTCTATTTTAACTTCTAAAGCGCGGCTGTAAGTAGGTGACGTTTTATAATTACGCTGAGTGCCGTTATCAAACATCATCATATCTCCGTTTGGTATTAATATAATGCAGTGTTGGTACCAATTCCAGTCAAAGTCCGGTGCCTGCTCGTCTCCGTTTAAAACCTCCGGATCTGTTATTGGTGCACCAAGTGCATCTAAAGGGGTAAGTAAAAATTGATTAAGATCTTCTCCGCGGCGATTGGTTCCCCAACCTTTATGCGGGCCTAATATCCATTTTATATGGTTATCATAAGTAAGCTTTACAACACCCTGCGTTCTGCCAGATACAATTATTGTATTATCAGATGAATCGTAAATTAAAGCGTTCTCGTGTATCCAGTCTTTTGTATCTGTTGTAAGCGCCTGCCGGTTTTCGTCAAGCGATTCCTTTAAATCCCATCTGTTTACAATTGCACCAGTTTGCCGGTTTATTTCTATTACATTATCTTCAACTGTAGGCGAACCATCAGTATGTGTACTGGTTGGATCTGTTACTGTAACCAAAAAATTACCATCGGGTTTTTCAAGAACCTGATGATGAAAAATATAGTTATTTAAACTCCACCTGTTAATAATATTTCCCAATATGTCAACTTCATAAATAGCACCGCTGTTTTGATCACCAAAAAAGTAATTGCCGTTTCTTAATCTTTCAAGGCCACAATCGTAATAAAGATTTTTTAATGTGTCGTTTGTTGAATAATCAAGCAGCCATCTTATATCGCCATGGTCCGGGTATTCCGCAAAATATTCAGCAAAGTATCTTTGCACCTTTCTTTACAACAAAAGAAATGGGTAAAGGCACGGGCTTAGGGCTTGATGTTGTTAGTCGCATTATGATACAACACAACGGTGCTGTGAAAGTAAAATCAGAACCAGGCAAAACCGAATTTGAAATTTGTCTTCCCATTTAATGAAGGCTAAAACTAATTAATATGGATCAGTCAATCATATTTGTAATTGATGATGATGTGCAGGTGTTGCGTGCCATCACAAGAGATTTAAAAAATAAATACAGACAGGATTACCGCGTGCTAAGTACATCATCTGCAAAAGAAGCATTAGAAAGTTTGCTTGAATTAAAAAACAAAGGTGATTCAGTTGCTATGTTCATATCAGATCAGCGGATGCCTGAAATGGAAGGCGTTGATTTTTTAGCGCAGGCAATGGAGTTTTATGATGATGCAAAAAAAGTTTTACTCACTGCCTATTCTGATACTGATGCAGCTATTAAAGCCATTAATACCGTAAAGCTTGATTATTATTTAACTAAACCCTGGGATCCGCCGGAAGAAAAATTATACCCGGTTATCAATGATCTGTTGGATGATTGGCAAAATAATTTTCATCCTGATTTTAAAGGCATCAAATTAGTGGGTTATCAATTTTCACCAAAGAGCCATGAGATAAAAGAGTTTTTATCAGGCAACTTAATTCCATATCAATGGATAGATGCAGGCAGTGAAGATGGTGAGCAATTATTGCAATTAAATAATGTGGAAACAAAAGATCTGCCTGTAATATTTTTTGAAGATGGAACCAAGTTGTTAAGCCCGCATATTATTGATGTGGCAAGGCGCATTGGTTTAAACCCTGAAGTAAAAAATGAAGTGTATGATGTAGTGGTAATTGGCGCAGGGCCTGCAGGATTAGCGGCTTCTGTTTATGGTTCATCAGAAGGTTTAAAAACTTTGTTGATTGAAAGAAAAGCACCCGGAGGACAAGCAGGAACAAGTTCACGCATTGAAAATTATCTTGGCTTTCCAAAGGGTTTAAGCGGCGCTGATCTTACACGCAGAGCCATCACTCAATCAATGCGATTTGGAACTGATTTTCTTTCGCCGCAATCTGTAAAAGCAATTGAAGTGCAGGATAATTATAAGAAAATTATTTTGGTTGATGATACAGAAATAATGACCAAAGCCATTGTGATTACAACCGGCGTTGATTACCGCCAACTAACAACACCGGGCATTCAGCAGTTTACAGGTGCAGGTGTTTATTATGGCGCTGCCACTACAGAAGCTGCATCATGCAAAGACAAAACTGTTTATATTATTGGTGGCGGTAATTCTGCAGGACAAGCTGCGATGTATCTTTCAAAATTTGCAAAGCAGATAATTATTCTTATAAGAAAAGATAGCTTGTCTTACACGATGTCTTCTTATTTAGTTGACCAGATAAATGGTGTAAATAATATTGCTGTTTGTGGTTGTCGTGAAGTGGTTGAAGCAAAAGGCAATGAACGGCTTGAACAGTTAACGATTAAGAATATTGAAACCGGCGAAGTTTATACAGAAGATGCTGGAGCCTTATATATTTTTATTGGCGCAAAACCTTTTACAGATTGGCTGGGCGATGAAATAATAAAAAATGATAAAGGCTTTATTGAAACAGGAAGAGATTTGCAGCGATATAATAATTTTCAAAAAATATGGAAACTGGAGCGTGATCCATATTTACTGGAAACAAGTTGTGCTGGTATTTTTGCTGCCGGCGATGTGCGTGCAGGCGCCATGAACCGCGTAGCATCTGCTGTTGGCGAAGGCTCAATGGCAATAAGTTTTGTACACAAATATCTTGCAGAAATTTAAAAGTATTTGCACCATATTTAACCAGGAAAAAATATTCGAAAACAACTATCAACATAACAGAATAAAATATTGCAATAGCAATTATGGTAGCAAAGTTTATCTGCAATAAATTTTCGAAAAGGAATCAACAATAGCTTTATGTTTATGGTACAAATAATATCTACTTTTAATAAAATTTACAAATATGACACTTATAGGGTTTATTGTACTTTTAGCAATAGCTGCAATCTGCGGTGCCATTGGCCAATCGCTTGCGGGTTATGATCTTGGCGGATGCCTTGTTTCTATTATTGTGGGGTTCATTGGTGCTTATATTGGCATGTGGATCGCAGGTAAATTTGACCTTCCGGTTATTTTTTCAATTTCTGTACAGGGGCAGCCATTTCCGATAGTATGGGCAGTTATTGGCTCAGCTATTTTTACATTGATTGTCGCGCTGTTAAGACGAGCTTTTACGGGCAGAAATTAAAAAGTTTTTGTAAAAGATTAGCGCATTTATTAGGTGCGCTAATCTTAAAAATTCTTTTACCAAACTTGTGCTCTTATACTATCAGGCAAATACATTTTATCGCCTGGCTTTACGTTGAATGCAGCGTAAAAAGCAGGCAGATCACTCATCGGATTGTTGGTTCTGTATTGCGGTGTTGAATGTGGATTTGTCATTACCTGGGCTCTTAATTTTTCAGGTCTTGTTTTGCTTCTCCATAATTCAGCATAAGCCATAAAGAACCGCTGGTCAGGTGTAAGCCCGTCAATCTTTTTATCAGACTTTCCTTCATCTGTTTTTTTGAAGGCCTGGTAAGCAATCGTCATACCGCCAATATCTGCAATATTTTCTCCCTGTGTTAACTCGCCGTTTATGTGTAAGGTATCAATTACAAGAGAATTGTTATATTGATTTACCACAAGGTCAGCCTTCTTTCTAAAGTTGGCAGAATCGGCAGGCAACCACCAGTTACTCAGGTTTCCCCTGGCATCATACAATCTTCCCTGGTCATCAAAACCATGCGTCATTTCATGGCCTATAACAATACCTATAGCTCCATAATTCATAGCATCATCACCATTTGCATAAAAGAAAGGCGGTTGCAAAATGCCTGCAGGAAAATTGATGTCGTTTACATAAGGATTATAATAGGCATCAATAGTTGGCGGTGTCATAAACCATTCAGAACGGTCAACCGGTTTACCAATTTTATTAATGTTATACTGATAAATATAATGGCCTGTGTTTTTTAGGTTTTGAATAAGGTTATCGCGGCTGATATCTATGGATGAATAATCTTTCCATTTATCAGGATAGCCTATCTTTTTTGCAATAGCATTTAATTTAATAATAGCTTTTTGTTTGGTTGAATCACTCATCCAGGTTAAAGCTTCTATGCGTTCTTTATAGGTTGCCTGCAAATTATTTACGAGGTCAAGTATTCTTTGTTTTGATTCAGGCGGAAAATATTTCTTTACATATAATTGCCCTAGTGCATCACCCAATTGTGCATCAGTTAAAGCGGTCATGCGTTTCCATCTTGGCTGCAATTCCTGGCTGCCGCTAAACAATTTATTCATTTCAAAATTAGCGTTTACAAAAGCGTTGCTTAAGTAAGGAGCGTAGTTATCAATAAAATGAAAACGCAGGTAATTCTTCCAATCGTTAACAGCAACTGCTTGAAGCATGCTGCTTAATGTAGTATAAAAAGCAGGCTGGCCAACAAGCACTGAATCCTGTTTTACACCGAGCGATTGCATGAAAGAAACCCAGTTAAAATTAGGTGCTTTAGAAGAGAGCTCAGCTACACTCATTTTATTATAATTGGCTTCCGGGTCTCTTAAGTCAACAGGTGTTTTTGATGCGTTCGCCAATGCATATTCTATATTCATTACAGATGCAGCTTCGCTTTTTGCAAGCGCTGAATCATCACCGGAAAGTATAAATAATGTAGTGATGTAATGAACATAAGCATTGCGGATGTTAACCATAGAAGAATCCTTCTTTGTATAATAATCTTTGTTCGGAAGACCCAAACCGCCCTGGTCAAAATGCGCTACTATTTGTTCGCTGTTCTTATCATCCTGGCTTGCATAAAATGAGATAAGCGGCGAAGCGCCCATATTATATTCTGTTGCCACTTCATTTAAAACATCACTTAAAGATTTGATTGCAGCAATACGTTGCATATCTGCCTGCAGCGGCGTAAAGCCTTTTTGTTCTATCGCATCAGAATCCATTGCGCTTGCATAAAAGTCGCCCACCTTTTGTTCGTTGCTTCCTTTTGCAGCATTTAGTTTAGCGCAGGAGTCAAGAAGGTTTTTTAAATTCTGTGAAGTGTTCTGATATAAAATTGCACCTGCACCCCACGAAGATTCTGAAGCAGGTATTACTGTGTTTTTTATCCATTCGCCATTTACATAATTAAAAAAATCATCCTGCGGACGAACGGTTGAATCCATTCCTTTTTTATCAAGCAGGTCGGCAGTTGTACCGGAAGAGCTCATGCTATTGCATGAAAATGAAAACATAATTACAGATATAAACACACAGGCAGCAGCGGTACGAAGTATTGGTTTCATAATATTTACTTTAGAAGATTACAACCCAAATATAACAATGCTGTTTATTGTTGTACAAAAGTTTTCATAAACGGTATACACGCTTTTAAGTATGCAAATATTTTATAATTGTATAAATACTGTAAACCTGATGCAAAGAAGTATCGTTTATAAAGTAATCTTTATTACTAAAATTTATTTTACAAATTTTTATCTATGATGTTGGATTGTGTGTTGAAAATGCGTGCAACATTTTTCTGCACACAGAAACTAACAGCAAAAGAAAATATTTTTATACAACACATTTAACAGGCTATAAGCAATTCTATAACATGATAATTAGGGATACACTTTTAATTTTAATTTATGTTTAAAGTATTCGTGTTGTGTTTGCTGCTTTACCCATTGGTTTCTTTTTCACAAACATCCATTCAGCAAACAGGTAGTGAAATTTCTGCTGCAGATGCGCAGGCATTGTTGAATCATCATAATAAAATAAGAAATGATTTGGGCATATCACCTTTAACATGGAGTGCAACTATAGCGGCTTATGCTCAAGTTTGGGCTGACTCTTTAGCAAACTCAAATGATTGCAATCTTAAACACCGCAATAACCGCGCAATAGGTTATGGTGAAAATCTTTTTAGCGGAAGTTCTGCTGAAGTATATAAACCTGTGGATGCATCTTTGGCCTGGTACAGTGAAATAAAAGATTACACTTATGCAAGATTAAGTGAAAGCAACTGGCATAAAACCGGGCATTATACGCAGATGATCTGGAATAACACAAAACAAGTTGGCGTTGGGGTTGCCACCTGTCCTAATGGTGGAATAGTAATAGTTGCCAACTATTATCCTGCAGGTAATTATATGGGCCAGTTTCCTTATTAAAAATGGAATAGTATGTGTAATCATTCGTGCATTAATCGGCTTCGTCTTGATAAAATTTTTGGCTGAAATTCTTTAAACCATTACTCATCATAAATAGTAAAAATTGCATAACTGATTTACTTTTTCTTTGCAGCTTTCGCATATTCTTCCAGCGCACGTTTTCTTGCAAACTCATGTTCAACAATTGGCTGCGGATAATTAAATGAATCTAATTCAGGAATCCATTGCTTAATATATTTTAAATCTTTATCAAATTTTTTTGCCTGCAACGTAGGATTAAAAATTCTGAAATAAGGCATGGCATCACAACCCGTACTTGCGCTCCATTGCCATCCGCCATTGTTTGGCGCATAATCATAATCCAATAATTTTTTTGCAAAATATGCTTCTCCCCAGCGCCAGTCAATTAATAAATGTTTGGCAAGAAATGAAGCGGTAATCATGCGTACACGGTTATGCATAAAACCAGTTTCATTTAATTGGCGCATGCCTGCATCAACAATTGGGTAACCGGTTTTTCCTTCACACCATGCTTTAAATTCTTTTTCATTATTGCGCCATTGAATGTTATCCATTTCTTTACGAAAAGCTTTCTCTTTGCGTACATCAGGAAAATGCCAGAGGATCATGTGATAAAAATCTCTCCATATTAATTCGTTTAAAAAAATACTGCTTAATTTTGTTGCTTTTGATGCAAGCTCACGAATACTAATGGTTCCAAATCTTAAATGTACACTTAGCCTGCTGGTGCCTTCCATGCCCGGAATATCTCTTGTTTCTTTATAATTTTTTATTAGGCCCGCTTCAACTGTTTTATGTGGAAATGGTTTACCTGCTTCTTCAAAACCCATACTTTCAAGTGAAGGAATTTTTTGCGCTTCCTGCTTATAAAAGTTCTTAAAATATTTTTTTGTTGGGTATGATTTTAAGTAAAACGGTTTTAATGCTGCCAACCATTTTTTACTGTAAGGTGTAAACACGGTGTAAGGTTCGCCGTTATCTTTTACTACTTCATTTTTAGAAAAAATTACCTGATCTTTATGCAAATGCAGTTCCGCATTATTTTTTTTTAAAAGCGTTTCAATTTCTTTATCACGATCAATTGCATATTGTTCATAATCTTCATTTGCAAAAACATTTTGAATAGTGTATTTCTTCAACAAACTTGTAAAAGCGCCTTGCGGCGTATCATAAAAAACTTCTATGGATGATTGGTGTTTTTTCAGTTCATCATTCATTTCAATTAAAACATTATGAATAAATTCTACACGGCGATCTTTTTTATCTTCCAAATCATCTAAAATGTTTTTATCTAAAATAAAAATGGGAACAACTGCATCACCTTTTTTTAATGCATAATATAAAGCCGCATTATCATTGATTCTTAAATCGCGG
>JBDUEO010000026.1:0-15544 GCA_040002335.1 Parafilimonas sp.
CAGTTCAATAAGGCAAAACCGCGCAAAAGATGTAGCCGTTGGTGGTAATAGTTTAGTTGTTCCATACCTATACAATGTAGCTGTTCGCAGCGGCGATGCAGCCGTTCCTGTCTATCCAAATGGCAATTATTTTATAGAATCACGTTTGCTTTCTGCGTATGGAAGTTTAGGCTTTGGTTATAAAGGTTGGGCAAACATAGAATTTACCGGGCGAAATGATTGGGACAGCAGGCTGCTTAAACAAAACAGGTCATTCTTTTATCCATCAGCAAATATTTCCATAGTGCTTTCAGATGCTATAGAAGCTATTAAAAACAGTAATATAATTTCTTATGCCAAAGTAAGAGCAGCTATTTCAAAATCGGGCAATGTTAATCTTAATCCATATTCTTTAAGCACTACCTATTCGCAACCGGTAGGATTTCCTTATGGCAATGTAGTTGGCTTTAGTGCTAATCAAACCATACCCAGCCTTGATTTAAAACCTGAATTTGTAAATACTCAGGAAGCAGGTATTGAATTAGGATTTTTAAGAAACCGGGTAAATTTTGAAGCCACTTATTTTAATCAGAATAATACCAACCAAATATTACAGGTATCCCAGTCTGCTACCACAGGATATACGATCGGTTTATCAAATGCTGCAGATTTTAAAAATTATGGTGTAGAAATGGATCTTGGTTTAAGCCCTTTGATAAACATTGGCAAAGGAAGAATAGACTTTAAAATAAATGCTACTTATAATAATAATAAAGTTACAAGTACGGCTGGCAATCTGCCTGTAGTAATTGGAGGTAGTAATGGTTTTATTCAAAACTCTACCAGTTCACCATCAGCATTTAATGTAGCTGTAGTGGGCATGCCCGCTTTTGCTTTTCAGTTAACAGATTATGAAAGAGATTCTGCAACAGGTAAGGTTATCATTAACCCGATTACTGGTTTGCCAACACAAGCAGGTGCAAGTGTTATTAAAGGCAGGTCGCTTCCGCTTTGGGTTATTGGCGCAACGCCTTCATTTACGCTTGGCAATTTTTCTATCAGCATGACATGGGATTACAAAGGTGGCCATGATTTTTATTCAGGGCTTGGCTCGGATGAAGATTTTGCCGGTATATCTGCCCGCAGTGCAGAATATGGCCGCCAGCGTTTTGTTTTTCCTAACTCGGTTTATTTAAGCGGCGGAAAATATGTACCTAATACAAACATACAGGTGCTGGATGGCAATGCTGGTTTTTGGCCAACAGCTATAAACTCAGCCATAGCTACAAATTATTTTGCCAGTGCGGCTGCATTAAGGTTAAGAGAAGTAAATATTTCATACAACCTGCCTTTAAAATGGATTGGCAATGGCAAAATAATTAAGCGTATAACGGTAAGTGCTGTTGGTAAAAACTTATTACTCTTTGTTCCAAAATCAAATCAATGGGGCGATCCTGAATTTAACTATTCTACAACGGGAAACACTTTTGGTATAGCCAGTTCATTTCAATCACCGGCATCAAGGTTATTTGGTGGTTCTGTAACCGTTCAATTTTAAATAATTAAAACAAAAATTATGTACAATTTATATAAGCTGCCTCAAAAAATAATAAAAACGTTCAGCATAATACCAAAGTTAGTTGCGTTAATTTTCATTGCATTATTGCTGCAAGGCTGCAGTAAAAATTTTTTAGATGTTAATGATGACCCCAACCGGGTAACCGATAATAATGTTACGGCAGAGCTGATATTCCCGGCTGCAGAAGTAGCCGTTGGGGATTTAGCAGTGGGAAGCAATGCTGCGGGCGCAGGCTTAAAATCGCCTTTGCAATTTTCCTATAACTGGATCGGGTACATGGCTGGCAATGGTGGTTTTGCAAGGGAATACACCGAAACATCGTATAATATTGATTTTACTTTTGGAGACCCTTTGTGGCAAAATTATTACAATGCACTTTTTGACCTTCACCAGGCAAAAATAAAAGCGCTGGCAACAGGCGATACTGCTTTAGCCGGCGCGTCGCTTGTGTTATCAGCGAAATTATTTCAGGAGGTAGCAGATACTTATGGCGATGTACCCTACTCACAGGCTTTTCAGGTTGATAAATACCAGCGTACAGCTTATGATAAAGCTGCAGATATTTATGCATCATTATTAAAAAGCCTTGATACTGCAATAATTTATCTGTCTGCAAATGAACCAACAGCCTTTGCACCTGTGGATATTATAAATCATGGTGATTTAAATAAATGGATAAAATTTGCAAACACACTTAGGTTAAGATTATTGATAAGGCAATCAGAAGTTTCTGGTTTTAACCCCGCGCCTGAAATAGCAAAAATTCAAAATAACGGTGGCGTAATTGGTGCAGGAGAATCTATCAATGTAAACCCAGGCTTTGCTAATGAAACAAATAAGCAATCTCAATTTTATGCAAATTATGGTTATACGCCAACGGGCAACGCTGCAACAACCTCGTGGAATGCCAATTCTTATATTGTTGATATCCTCAACAATAATAATGACCCGCGTATCAGCCGTTTTTTTACGCCTGTGAATGGAATTTTTGTAGGCGATTTGTATGGTGATATGCCTGGAAATATTCCTGCTGCCTCTGCAAGTTCTTACTTTGGCCCGGGGCTTATTGGCAGCGCCACACAGAATCAATGGATATTAACTTCTTTTGAAAGTATGTTTCTGAATGCAGAAGCTATTGCACGTGGGTGGTTGCCCGGAGATGCAAAATCTGCCTATGAGGCTGCCGTCACGGAATCATTTATATGGCTTGGTGTTCCCGATGCTGCTACTGCGGCATCTGACTATCTGCAAAATACTGCTATTGCAAATTGGGATAATGCAGGAACTACAAAAGAATCGCAAGCTGCATTTATTGTTTTTCAAAAGTATATAGCAATGTGTTGTATTGACCCGCTTGAAGCATGGGCAGATCAGCGGCGCTTACATTTTCTGCCACCGGGCTTTATATCAGTAAATACAAGTAAAATTTCCAATACGCTTCCTGTAAGGTTATTATATCCGCAAAGCGAATACACAACCAATTTTGCCAATGTATCGGCAGAAGGAAAAATAAATCAATTCACTTCAAAATTATTCTGGCAACCATAGGCAGTAGAGAGCGGTGAGCCATGCTTGCTGCTCTTCTATTTCCACAAAAACTTTTTTATGAAAAAATATATTATACAATTCATTTTTATTGGTGCGGTAATTTGCTTTATAATAACAGGGTGTTTAAAGGATGATGCTTTTGATAACGGCTCTATTCAATCTGTACATACCACAGGAGCGCTTATTAAACCCATTGAAATAAAATTAACCGCAAACGATGCAAGCAATTTTTTTATACTTGCTGTAAATAACTCAGATAATGATACTACGGTAGATTTAGTTCCTGTAAATCTTGCAACATCCGATCCCGCACCGCAAGACTTACATGTTACTCTTGCGCTCGATTCCAATCTTGTTCTTGTATTTGATACGACCGGCACAGCAGCCGGTACGCCTGGTGGCGATTATGCTGTTCCACCATCCTCGATGTATCAAATTGTGAACCCTGTTGTAACCATTCCAAAAGGTTCTCATACAGGATACCTTCAGATCAAATTTAAAATATCTGATTTTCTGGGTGCAGACTGGGCATTGGGTTTTAAAATAGCAAGTATCCAGGAAACGGGATACACCATCAGCGGAAATCTTAATAGCGGAGTTACTGCTATTGTTATAAAGAACCCTTATGATGGTTATTATACCGGCTATGGTTATTTTGTTCATCCTTCAGTGGGCGGCTCGTTTAGTGCTACTGTATCTTTATTTACATCCGGGCCTGCTTCTGTTGACATGGTTAGTGGCCAGCCTTATGGTTCGGGTACATTTGGTGTTTATCCAAGATTAACTGTTGGAGCATCCATAGGCAATGGTGTATATGCCGTTTCTGTAACAGACCCAACCGGATCACTTCCATCATTTACTGCACCGGTTGAAACAGGCTATATAAACAGGTATGATGCAAATACAAAAACGTTTTATGTAAACTATGGCTATACAACCAGTGCTCCACGAGAGGCATTCGATACGCTTGTATTTAAAAATCCACGATAAATGTTTTAATCATTTAAGGAAGTAATTCAATAAAGCTTTTAATTTTTCTCATTTTTGACAATTCACGGGTGGTTTCTACCACCTGTTTGATATTAAAAATACCATTAATTCTAATACCATCAAATATTATTAGCGCAACAGACTTTCAATTTTACTTATGCATAGCAATAATAGATTTCTACATGTTTATTAATAATGCATTTAAATTGATTGCAGCAATTTTTAAAACGTATGCCATGCCGCATTCAACTGCATGATGATAATAAAGAACAGTAATTAAAATTCGACCACATAATCTTAAATAAAAATGAAATTATGAATTGTAAAAATATTATGTGTTGTACTTTATGTTTTGGGTTTTCCTTTGCTTTTTAGACAGTAACATAATGGCTGCGCCTTTAATTGAGAATGCAGGTATTTGTAATAAGACCAATTATGTTCATCAACCATTAAGCACACAACTTTATGCAGATACGGGTTCTTTAAAAAAAGCACTATTAGATTTTATTGCAAAAACGGATAGTGACAAGTATGATGAAATCATTCCATTCTATGATTCTGATTTTGTTTCCATACGTGTGGTTGATGCCGGTCAGTTTATAAAAATGGATTATGCCCAGATGGTTTATTTCTGGAAGATGCAGGCAGGTAAACAACCGATGGCAAACACTTTCAATCATAAAAATATTTCTACCGAAAGCACAACCATTCATTATATAGAAATTTTAGGTGATACCGGGTATGTACTTTTAACAAGAGTGAAAGATTTCGGCAATGGGCCTGAACCTGTTTTTTATAGCCTAATCTGGATTAATAAAAATAACAAGTGGTATTTATTAAGGGAAATTGTACACCAGCGTACATTGCCAAATTTTCATTAAGTGTTTTTAAGAGTTAAGATAAAAAATTTTTTTTTAATTCTTTTCCAAATAACATCCTGTCCGTTTCTTCTTTCGCGCATAATCATAACACCTTTATCATTGTTAGAAAAAATTTTCCTTCCCATTGCATCAGACAATTTGAAAAACATGTTGCTCGTTTCCGGCAACAAAGCAATTTTATCTCTGCCTGTTCTTTGGTAAAAAAGTGTATCGTTTTCAAACGTAATATTACACGTGATGCTGTCAGTTAATTTATAAATCCCTATGTACTTTTTTAAAGTATTTGCAGGAACGTAAACGGCTGGAGGCAATAAAGGAATTTCAAATATTTGGCTTGATAGCATTACCCATGAAGTATCTGTTTTAATATAGGTGTTCATTGAACTGTATTGAGTATGAATTTTGTTTCCAAATACAGTTTCATATTCATCGGCAACATAACTAATCACTGCCGTGTTTTGATGAAAAATAGTTTTTGGGTTAATAACAATAATATATCCACTATAGCCCTTGGGCAACGGGCTAAAAGTTTTTAAAAATGCATCTTTCTCAAGCATAGAACCATCTTCGGTAATTATAAAAAAATTGCTATTAAGATATTTATTCCAGTTTAAAATATTTCCAGAGGAAATGTCATCCATCAATTGCTGTTCAATATTTACCAGTTGCATACTGAATTTTACACTATCGGTATAAGAGAATTGGCCGAAGGACGCATAAAGTACAAGGCTAAGGATAACCGTAATTGTACCTGATTTTATAAAACTTTTTTTCATAATCTGGTGCTAATATTAATTCGGATTAATTTTATTTACAACTTTTTATTACTTCTCCATTCAGTTGCTGCATGTCTTTCATCATACTCATTACATTAGTTCGTTAGTGTTTCATCGGAGAAATAAACAGGTATCATTAAAATATTTGTTGAGCCGTTAAAACAGTTATTATTTTCTTTCATCAGATCATCATAGCTGAGCTTTTTATTGGTGGGATCGCGTTTATAAAATCCCTGTATGCGGGCAGTTGAATAATAGAGCATTTTTTTATCTTGTGAAATATACGGTGACGAAATACCATCACCATTGTTCACATTAGTGCTTAGTTTTTCAGCAGTAGTCCACTCATTTTTTTTGCGATAAGAAATGTATAGCGTATTGTTACTTACAAAAAGTAAGTACCTGTCATCTGGTGCAATAAATGGATCCTGAACTTCATCCACACCTTTAATAGAAAGTACCTCAGGTTTTTTATATTCATGCCCATCAAATCTTGCAACAAAACTTTGCATGCCCGAATGTCCTTCGCGATCTTGAGAACAAAAATATAGATTCATATTGCTATCAGCAGAAGGCGAGTAATTGCTTAAGCTATCAATATTTATTAATTGATTTAACTCATGCGGCGTTGTCCATTCTTCGCTTGCACTTTTGTCTGCATACCAAATATGAAATACTTTTTGAGGTTTATCGCTACCGCTATTTTCCGCAGGTCTGTTTGAAATAAAGAATATCCTCTTACCATCATGAGATATGAAAGGATCTGTATCTCTCCATCTCCCGGAGAAAGAAACAACTGAAGGCTTTTGCCATTGTCCGTCTTTAAATTTAGAACAGATAATTGTCCAGTACACTGCGCCGCGCGATGTATAAACCGTTTGTTGATCTGGTGTAAAGCTTGTTGACCATTCTGTAAAAGGAGTTGATATTATTCCTGCTGCAAAAAGCTTTGGAATCGCAGTGCTGTCTATTCGCAGAAATTGTATATTATCGGTTTGTGCGTTGCCTTTGAATGAAAAAAAAACAGTGATAAATAAAATCAATAATTTCAGTGGCTTTTTTGATTGCATATTTTATAGCTTTTGATATAGTTATTAAAACTTTTATTTTAGACGCGACCTCTATAATTTTATTTATCTGCATGTGAGATATTAAATTGAATCCGCATAGTCACAACCTCACTCTAAAAATATATTGGGAAAACTAAAAATTGTTTTTATGATCGCATCACGTATTCTTTTTGTATAGTATTATATCACATAAACAGCTTTGATTATACCATTAGTTACGTTAATACATTAGAAGTTGCGATTGATATAAAAATGCCTGCATTTTGTAGAATTGAGAATTTTATAAACTGGCTTTGTTTCACTTTTATATGAAAAATGGATATAAAAGTAAAATGCATATTACAAACTATATAAACACATTTATTAAAGTTGCCGAAGATTGTTCTGCGATGAAAGGAAAATTTGTTTAAGCAACAAGTTAAAATCAATAACCAGGCTACTTTTCGTTCTCTGTACTAACAAAAAAATTATTGACTTATGCAATTTGATGAAAACAATATTGTAGTTAAACTCTGTGCAAAAGGCATGGAAATGGAAGCAAATCAAAACTTAGAAAAAGCGCAGGAACTATTTTTAAAAGCCTGGAATAAAGCAACCAATGATTTTGAAAAATTTACTTCAGCGCATTATGTTGCACGACATCAAAAAACTATAAAAGACAAATTAAAATGGGATGAAACTTCTTTGTTATTTGCTTTAAAAATTAACGATGATAATGCTATCGCCAGCTACCCTTCATTATATCTTAATATAGCAAAATGCCATGAGGATTTGAATGATATTAACAATGCCAGGAAAAATTACCAGGCTGCACTGCGTTACCTAAATTATTTGCCTGATAATGGCTATGGAAAAATGATTAAATCAGGAATTGAAAAAGGCATTGAAAGGCTTTCTAAAACTTGAATTATGATGCAACCCAAAAACCGTATTCGCAATGAAATATTTTTTTTTTGGTTTAATTCATAACCATACTCTTTTAATAATTAGCATAGAAAAAAGACATGTTTGAATTTCGCCTTCCATTTTTTAATTGTCGCTGCTGTTACAATTGAGTGTTCGAAATCATGATTATTTCCTTCATCCAGCTTGCATTTGCTCTATTTATTCAGATTGTCATTAGCATGTAAATAAAAGTAATTATATACTTTTATTCGATATTTAGAGTACCTTTGTTTTATCAATTCAATTTAAAATTTGATGTATGCAAACAACAGTAGATAATATCCTGAATGTAACCTTGCTTGAGCCAAGACAAAAACACCCAACAATTTTTGTGAGGTTTGATGAGCTTGAAGAGGGCGAGAGTTTAACGATTCATAATGATCATGATCCTAAACCATTATATTATCAATTATTGGGTGAAAGGGGCAACATTTTTAACTGGGAATATTTAGAAGAAGGACCTGAATGGTGGAAGGTAAAAATTTCAAAAAAAATACCTGGAGCGCATGATGAAACACTCGGCGAAATTGCAGCCAAAGATTTGCGTAAAGCAGAAGTATTTAAAAAGTATGGACTCGATTTTTGCTGTGGTGGAAAGAAAACTGTAAAAGAAGCCTGTGCAGAAAAAGGTATTGACGTAACAAAAGTTGAACAAGAATTGCAGACTGACGATAAAAATATTACACAATCCCGCCCATTACCTTACAACGATTGGAGCCTCGATTTTCTTGCAGATTATATTGTTAATATGCACCATAGCTATGTAAAGAAAACGATACCGGATTTAAAATCTTATGCAGCAAAAGTAGCCGGCGTTCACGGTAACCAGCATCCCGAATTACATAAAATAAACCGTTTAACAGACGAAGTATGTGCAGAATTATTATTGCACATGGTAAAGGAAGAGACTGTATTATTTCCTTATATAAAACAATTGGCTGCTGCTAAAAATAATGGAAGCCAGTTGCAAAGCACGGCCTTTAAAAGTATTCAGTCTCCCATAAACATGATGGAGCATGAACATGAAATTGTTGGGAAAAAACTGGAAGAAATTAGAATGCTTAGCAACAATTATGCTTTGCCTGAAGATGCATGTGCCAGCTATTCTTATTTATATAAAACCCTGGAAGAATTTGAAAACGATTTACACATTCATGTGCATCTCGAAAACAATATTTTGTTTCTAAAGGCAATTGATTTGGAAAAGAAATAAGTCAGGAAGGTTTATTTAAGAGCGCCATAAATTAAACATTTTTCAAAAGATATTCTGGTTTTGACAGGCGGGAAACAGGTTGAAGAAATAATTGAATAATGACGACAAACCCGCAAAAAAAGATAAAAATGAATTTGTATGGAAATGAAAAAACTTTTTAGCAATGAATATTATAAAGTAATGGAAGTTGCACTAAACAGTGGTGAAGCCATGCCGCTTCATAAAGCTACTTCCGATGCTTTTATTATTGTAAAACGGGGAACGGGAAAAATAATTTTTTCGGATAATGAAGTTGCGCTGCAGGAGGGGTCAACCCTTTTAATTCCTTGCGGTAAAGAACACAAGCTACAGGTAAGTGATACGTTCAATGCCTGTGTGATATTTGCGCCAGATGCTGAGATTAAATTCGTATAAACAATATTTTACGTAATAGATTCTTTATGAAGTTTATGAATTGAAAAATGAAATAAAATCAAAAATTATCAGAAATGAAACAGCTAAAATTTTTATTAGTATGTGCAATCATTTTTTCTGCATGTAATCAAAGCACTGATAAAACAGCGGATAACGGTCAAACAGGACAAGAACAAAATCAGGACACAGCGCTTTCGCTAAACAATGGTGCTAAGTGGAGAGCGGATTCTATAACTAATCATAATGTTGTACGGTTGAAAACTACAGCAGACATGTTTAAAGTTGAACCTTTTCCATCAATAAATAATTACCAGGTATTAGGTAACGATTTATCTAATGATGTAGATACTTTATTGCAGCAATGTAAAATGAAAGGAGATGACCATACAGCATTGCATAAATGGCTTGAGCCAATTTTAGGTTTATCAAACCAATTAAAAAATGAAACGGATACAGCTGCTGCAAAGCAGGTTTTTAAATCTGTTGATGCACGTATAGATGCATACCGCAACTATTTTGAATAACCATGATTATAAATTCAAATACAAAAATAGCTGCCTTAATAAAGCAGCATCCTGAAGCACTCGAAGCTATTGTAAGCATTTCGTCGAAGTTTGAAAAGCTCAGGAATCCACTATTGAGAAAAGTAATTGCGGGAAGAACCAGCATTACCATGGCTTCAAAAATGGGTGGTTGCTCTGCGGATGATTTCTTTAAGAAATTACAGCCATTAGGCTTTGAAATTGACAAGGAAGCGGCTGCAAAAGATGATACAGTCGGGGAAAAAAAACCTGTTCCTCAATTCTTCAAAAAAATACAGCCCGATAAGATTATTGAATTGGATGTACGCCCGGTAATTGAAACGGGGAAAGATCCGCTGAATGTCATTATGAAGCATGTAAATGAATTGAAAGCAGGAGAGGTGCTTAAGATTATCAATAGTTTTGAACCCACACCTTTAATGCATCTTCTCGGTAAGCAGGGCTTTGAATCTTATTCAGAAATTATAAGTGATGATCTCGTCAATACTTATTTCCACAAGAAGGTGGATAAGCCTTTGGAGATTGAAACTAATAATAAACAATGGGCAGAAAACTGGGATGAAACACTGCACAGGTTTGATGAAAAACTTGAAACAATTGATGTGAGGGAATTACAAATGCCGATGCCTATGCATACCATTCTTGAAACCTTGGAAACTTTACCCGCAGGTAAGGCCTTGTTTGTTTATCACAAGCGTATTCCTGTTTTTCTTTTGCCGGAGTTGGAAGAACAAAAATTCAGCTACCGCATCAAAGAAATAAATAATGCAGAAGTGCACCTGCTGATTTATAAAGACTGATATGTTTGCCACTGCAAATACCGGCACATCAACTACAACTTCTTATAAAGTGGTGCTTCCATTTTACGCGTATGCTGCTGTTGCTTTTCTTGTTGCAACAATTTTTTTAGCCTTATCGGCAAATAATATTACAAAACATTATTTCCAGCCACATACTTTAGCCATCACTCATATTATGGCGCTTGGATGGGGAACTATGATAATTCTCGGGGCAAGCCATCAACTGGTTCCGGTATTAATTGAAAATAAATTGTACAGTAATACACTCGCTTATGTATCCTTCATATTTGCTGCAGTTGGTATTCCACTTTTAGTGTATGGTTTTTATGTATTTAATATGGGCTGGCCTGCACAATGGGGCGGCATATTAATTCTGTCTGCCATCATCACTTATCTTATAAATCTTGCAATAAGCATGGCAAAAAGCAAACATGAAAATGTACATGCAGTTTTTGTTTTCACGGCTGCGTTATGGTTATTAATAACAGCCGCCATCGGGCTTATACTCGTGTGCAACTTTACGTTATTGTTCCTGAATAAAAGTTCATTGAATTATTTACCACTGCATGCACACATTGGCATTGTGGGTTGGTTTCTATTATTGATTATGGGCATTGGTTCAAGGTTAATACCTATGTTTCTTATTTCAAAATATAACAACACAAAAACTTTATGGTGGATATATGCTTTAATTAATGGCGGCTTACTTGCATTCATTTTTATTTTTTTATATGCTGATAATAAAATGCTATTAATAGTTCCTTTGCTTGCAATAGCGGCGGCCATTATGTTATTTGGAAATTTTTGTTACAAATGTTACCGTCAACGTATCCGTAAAAAGGTAGATGAACAAATGAAAATGTCATTGCTTTCAATTGTTATGATGGCGCTGCCTGTAATATTTCTTGTTGCAATTATTTGTTTAATAATACTATCACCTGGAGAAAATATCAGCCTTGAAATTGCTTATGGATTTATTATTTTTTTTGGATGGATTACTGCAATTATTTTAGGCATGACGTTTAAAACATTGCCCTTTATTATCTGGAATAAAGTGTATCATCAATTAGCGGGAAAGGGCAAAATGCCCAATCCAAAAGATCTGTTTAGCGATGCCGTTTTTAAATGGATGGGCATTGCTTATGTTTCCGGTTTTGTATTATTCACAACAGGAATTTTATCAGGATATACATTGATGTTACAAATAGCTGCAGTGCTGTTGTTAATTACTTCTTTATTGTATAACTGGAATGTAATAAAATTGCTGATGCATAAACCACTTGTTTCATGAATATTATTACAAACAACAATATAAAATGTACTGCTGCACAAAGTGTTTTGCATGATGTAATAGATCCTGAGATTGGATTAAATATTGTTGACCTCGGCTTGATTTATCAATTAGATTTTGACGAAACAGATAAGAAGATTTTTTGCACCATGACGCTTACCACTCAATTTTGCCCGATGGGTGAATCTATTTCAACAGCAGTGAAAGAAACTTTGAAATCAAGCTTCTCCGGGTACGATCCAATAATTGAATTAATTTTTCAGCCGCCCTGGAATCATGCCATGATTTCTGAAAAAGGAAAGGAATTTTTAAACAAAAGATAAATGTTAAGCCTTACCTGTAGAACAGCTATCAAAGCGGTAATTTACCTGGCTTCTAAATTTGAATCCGGGGGAAAAGCAGGCATGAAAGAAATTGCTGAGTTTATTAATGCGAGTGAGCATACTGTAGGCAAAATACTTCAAACCTTAGTAAAAGAAAATATTATCAACAGCGCCAAAGGCCCAACCGGTGGATTTTTCATCACATCAAAACAAAAAAATCAACCAATCATCAATATAATAAATGCAATAGATGGCAAAGAAGTTTTTGATGAATGTGGGCTTGGGTTAAGCAAATGTTCAGCCACGCATCCTTGCCCTATACATAATGATTATAAAGAAATAAGAGACCAGTTTAAAGCAATGTGTCAACAAAAAAGGATCGCTGATTTATGCGAAACTGTAAACGATGGCCTGGCATATTTAATGGGTTGAAAATAGTACATGTAGAATTTATTATGATTATAAATAACGCTGCAATTTTATAACTGTAATCTTATTTTATTTATTGAGATACTAAAATACCTGACATATATTTTATGTAGAAAAATTAATGGCAGGCAATTAATAATTTAATAGAAAGCAATAAAAGTTCTTAAAAAAACTTTCTGCAACTTTTTTAAGAAGATGCTTTTTCATAATCGTTATTTACATTCAGTATAGTAAATGTTTTATTACCGGCAGGAACTTTCCAT
This sequence comes from Parafilimonas sp., assembly GCA_040002335.1. Lineage (GTDB taxonomy): Bacteria > Bacteroidota > Bacteroidia > Chitinophagales > Chitinophagaceae > Parafilimonas. Next base: position 13,044 of record JBDUEO010000026.1, read on the forward strand.
TTTACTTTTTGCCCTTGCCGAAACCCAATCAAAGCCGTTCCGATGGGAGCCATAATAGAAATTTTTTTCTCTTTAATATTTGCTTTGTCCGGTGTAACAAGTATTAGCTCCATTTCTTCATTGTTGCCTTCTGTTTTTATGCGCACTTTAGAATTTAATCTTACTACATCACTTGGAAAATCATCTTTGGCCACAAGTATTGCCCTCTTTAATTCGGCCGTAAGTTCATCGGCATTATGCCTGTCGAAATTTGAATTTTTACGGGCATGATCTAAATATGAAATCAGCAATAAATAATCATCTTTTCTTAGTACGAGGTCGTTTGTTATCTTTTGCATGTTCTTTAATTTTTATTGTTTTTAATTGTTACCGATTGCTGCCGGTGGTATGGCTATGCGATAAACCTTCTGCAATATTTCTTGTTCTTTTAATTTAATTGTGGCTGAAAATTTTGTGGTTTCAACCGGTTTGATTTTGTAAAATATATTTCTTCAAAACTTTTTGTTGTTTGTGTATCTATTCTTCTGAAAAATTTTGCGGCATGAATCTTTTTGATGTTATCAAAGCCACAAGCTTCCATCATTTCTTTAGTTGCTTTAATTGTATTCAAATGAAAATTGAAAACTCTTACGCTTTTATCTGCGGGATCTAAACCTTTATATAAAGCGGGGTTTTGTGTTGCCACTCCAACGGGGCATCTGTCTGTATCGCATATCAACGCCTGTATGCAGCCCAGCGCAAACATCATTCCTCTTGCACTGTAACACGCAGATGCGCCAAGCGATAATGCTTTAAGTATATCGAATGCGGTAATAATTTTAGCGGCAGCAATTATCTTAATGCTGTTTGATAAATCATATTCATCCAATGTTTGTTTTACAAAAGCAAGCGCTTCAAATAAGGGCATTCCCAGGTGGTCTGTAAATTCTAACGGAGCAGCTCCGGTGCCGCCCTCAGCGCCATCAACGGATATAAAATCAGGAATACAACCAGTGGATTTTATAGCACGGCAGATATCAATAAATTCCTGCTTATCGCCAATACATATTTTAAAACCCACAGGCTTGCCATCTGATAATTCCCGCAATTGCTGCAGAAACTGCACCATGCCTTTTGGTGTTTTAAATTCTGCATGTGCTGACGGAGAATGAACAACAGTGCCTGCTTTTACCTGCCTGATGGCCGCTATTTCGTCTGTATTTTTTGCTGCAGGCAAAATTCCCCCATGGCCTGGTTTGGCACCTTGCGATAATTTCAGTTCAATCATTTTCACTTCGGGGCGCAAAGCATTTTTTTGAAATGTCAATGAATGAAATCTTCCTCCTGCATCGCGGCAGCCAAAATAACCGGTACCTATTTGCCAGATTAAATTGCCCCCTTGTATATGATGTTTGCTAATTCCGCCTTCACCCGTATTGTGCGCAAAGCCACCTAATTTTGCACCTTTATTTAAGGCTGCAATTGCTGTTTTGCTCAAAGCACCATAACTCATGGCACCAATATTATAAATGCTTGCATTATATGGCTGCATGCACAGCTGGTTTCCAATCAACACACGTAAATCTTTTTCATCTATATTTTTTGGATAAACAGAATGTGCTGCCCATTCAAAACCAGATGTATTTGGATCAGACTGCATTCCGAAAGCCACTGTTTGTTTTTCGTTCTTAGCTCTTTGGTAAACGATAGAACGTTGACGCCTGTTGAAAGGTTTTCCATCAAGATCAGATTCAAAAAAATACTGCCTTATTTCAGGGCGAATAGATTCAAGAAAATAACGGAGATAACCAACTAAAGGAAAGTTGCGTAAGATTGCATGGCTTTTTTGACGCACGTTTATAATTGCCACTAATAAAAGAGGTGCACTTACAATAAGAAACCAATACCAGTTTGCGTTATTTACAAAAGCCGATCTGATTATAATAACATTTATAAATACAAGAAGAAGTATAATACTCCCGCTTACAGAGAAATTTTTTTTGCCAGGCATAGCAATAAGTTTTAAAGATTATAAAATACTAAACCCATCCCCCGGGTCTGTATTTTACCAGAGCGGGGGATTATTTATTGAAGTCTTTAAAATTTGGATAATAGTGTAATCCCGGATTACAAGAGGAGAATATATAGCTATAGTATGACAGCACTGCAAACAATAATTGTTGGCAGAAAACATTTTTATAAATATGTTTTTTAATGCTCTTCATAATTTTTTGTTACACGAAATTTTGATCTAGTAGTTTTTAAAAGACATGAAACAGGCTTACGATTACATACCTGTTTAATTTGAATACACAAAACTATACACTACTTATTAGTTTGGTATTAATACAACATTAGAATGAGATTAGAAAACAATCTGAAGGAGATAAACCTTTCCTCAAGCGCGTAATTTTGCGGAGCTGAAGTTTGAATATGTCTATGAAAGTTACATAGGCGGAACACGAATACATTAATCTAATTCATTAAAATAAAAATATACACATGAAAAATTTAGTAGGAAT
>JBDUEO010000027.1:0-15370 GCA_040002335.1 Parafilimonas sp.
CAAAGTTTTTAATTGCAACCATCAGCCGCGGTTATAAACGCAAAACAAAAGGGTATGCATTGGCAAACGAAAATTCAACAGCGTTGGAAATAGGGGACGAGCCTATGCAATTTCATGCAAAGTTTCCTGAAGTGTCGGTTGCTGTTGGCGAAGAGCGCGTGGTGGCTGTGCCGCAATTGCTGCACGATAAACCAAACACAGAGGTAATAATTTTAGATGACGCGTTTCAGCATCGCGCCATTGCGCCCGGTTTAAATATTTTGCTTACTGTATATGATGATTTGTTTGTGGATGATTTCTTTTTTCCTACAGGCGATTTACGCGATCAGAAATCTTCTGCAAAAAGAGCAGACATAATCGTAGTTACAAAATGCCCGGAAAATCTTGGTAATGATGAAAAAGAAACGATAGAAAAACAATTAAAACCATATACACAAAAAGAAATATTTTTTACAACCATTGAATATGGAATGCCTTATCATATTACCACGAAAAGTAAAAAATCATTTTCGCTGAACGATGAAATATTATTGGTGTATGGAATAGCAAATGCGAAGAATTTAAAAAAACATATTACCGATAATGCTGCAGGTTATGAAGAAATAAGTTACAGCGATCATCATATATTTTCTATTGATGATTTAAAAGATATTAATAAAAAATTTCAGAAAATAATATCACAAAATAAATTTATTCTTACAACTGAAAAAGATGCGGTGCGCTTTCTTAAATTTAATGAAGCGCTTGAAGATATTCCTTTATATGTATTGCCCATTCAGCATAAATTTTTATTTAATTCCGATGAAGTTTTTAATAAATTAATTATTGATTTTATTAATGATTTCAAAACACTAAATAATAGCGAATCAATATAAACAACATTAGAAATTTAGAAACGCGTAAAGCCTTTTTTTGATAAAAATATACATCAATGAAAAACAAAAAATCAAAATCCAAATCAAAGCATAGTGGTTCACAGGCATTTTTATTAAAAGGCAAACTCGATATTGCACGTAATGGTTTGGGTTACGTAGTTATTGCAGATGGAAGCGGCGATATACTTGTAAGGCCAGGAAATTTTTCTAATGCTTTACATGGCGATACCGTGCGTGTAAAAGTGTTTAAAGAAAACCTTGGTACCGGCAAAAAAGAAGGTAAGATTACCGAAGTTGTTTCAAGGCTGCGCACAGAATTTATCGGTACAATTCAGCTTTCTACCAATTACGCATTTTTTATTCCTGATACAGATAAGCCAATGCCGGATGTGTATATTCCTTTGGATAAAATTAACGGCGCAAAAAATAAAGAACGTGTTGCGGTGCGTTTGGTAAAATGGGCGGAAGATGATAAGAAGCCAATTGGTGAAGTAATAACGGTGCTGGATAGTGAAGATGAAAACAATATGGCCATGCAGGAAATTCTTTCTGAAAGTGGTTTCCCGTTATCTTTTTCAAACGATGTAATTGAAGAAAGCGAAAGGCTTTCGCCGGCATTAAGCGATAAAGAAATTAAGAAGCGTAAAGATTTCAGAGATGTATTAACGTTCACCATTGACCCTGTTGATGCAAAAGATTTTGATGATGCCATTTCAATAAAAAAAATTAAAAAAGATGTGTATGAAATAGGCGTGCATATTGCTGATGTAAGCCATTTTGTTGCGCCCGAAACAGCGCTGGATATGGAAGCATATAAACGTGCAACATCTGTGTATTTGCCCGATCGTGTAAACCCAATGCTGCCCGAAAATATTTCAAATGTTTTGTGTTCTTTAAGGCCGGATGAAGATAAGTTTACTTTTTCTGCATTGTTTGAAATGAATGTGAAAGGCGAAGTAAAACAAATATGGATTGGTAAAACATTAATTCATTCTGATTACAGGTTTACGTATGAAGACGTGCAACAGATTATTGAAAGCAAAGAGGGCAAATATGCAGAAGAAATTTTGTTGCTGAATACCATTGCTCAAAAAATGCGACAGGAAAGATTTAAAAATGGCGCTATTAATTTTTCATCGCAGGAAGTGCGTTTTAAATTAGATGAAAAAGGAAAACCTATTAGCATTGTTATAAAAGAAAATAAAGAAGCGCACCAGCTTGTTGAAGAATGTATGTTACTGGCCAATAAAAAAGTGGCTGAATATGTAAGCGGCATTCACGTAGAAAAAAAATCAGTTCCTTTTCCTTATCGCACACATGATGAACCTGATAAAGAGAAACTCTTGCCGTTTGTTGAATTTTCAAGAAAGTTCGGGCATCAGTTCGATATGAGTTCGCCTGAAAAAATTACCACAAGTTTTAATCAATTATTAAAAGATGTTCAGGGCAAACCTGAACAGCATGTGCTTGAGCAATTAGGTATTCGCACAATGGCAAAAGCTGCATATACAACAGATAATATTGGCCACTATGGTTTAGGCTTTGAAAATTATTGTCATTTTACTTCGCCCATCCGCCGTTACCCTGATGTGTTGGTACATAGAATTGTTGAAAGTTGTTTAAAAGAAAAACCTTTCATTGATAAAAAGATGGATGAAAAATGCAGCCATTGCAGCGAACGCGAACGTGCCGCGATGGAAGCAGAACGTGCAGCGAATAAATACAAGCAGGTTGAGTTTATGAAAGAATACCTTGGTGAAGAATTTGACGCGGTAATAAGCGGTGTTGCACGTTTGGGTTTTTGGGCTGAAACGGTTGCGCATAAATGTGAAGGTTTAGTAAGCATTAACGATTTGAATGATTATGATGAATTTAGATTGATAGAAGCCGATTACAGTTTAGTAGGTAAACGAAGCGGCAGAAAATTTCGCATGGGCGATAACGTAAGAATAAAAGTTGTTGCTGCAAATCTTGATAAAAGACAATTAGATTATCAATGGGTGCAAAATGGCAATAATGATAATGTTGTAAAACCTCAGAAACCTCCACAAAAAAAATCAAATAAAAAAACCAAACAGGAAAAGTTGTAGCATAAAGCAGCCTGCAAAAAAATTCAAATTTTTCAGTTTGAATTTTTAATTCTTAATTCGCTGCATGCATTCATTTAAAGAATTAACAGCCGCATTTTCATCGCGCTTTAATACATCTCATTTTCCGAAACAACCGCAAAGTTTATATGCAGCCAATGATTATTTTCTTGGTCTTGGTGGCAAACGCATTCGCCCGGTAATGTGTTTAATGGGCAATGAATTGTTTGATGAAATAAATACCGATGCATGGCAGGTTGCCACAGCTATTGAACTCTTTCACAACTTCACATTAATTCATGATGATATAATGGACGCTGCGCCATTGCGACGCGGCCTTGAAACAGTACATTATAAATATGGAACGAATACTGCGCTACTTGCCGGCGATGTTATGCTGGTGGCTGCGTATGAATATTTAAATAAGATAAGCAGCAGTTATTTAAAACCTATCATTAATATTTTTAGTAAAACAGCAAAAGAAGTTTGCGAAGGCCAGCAACTTGATATGGATTTTGAAAAGCTGCCAACTGTTTCTTTACACGATTATTTAAATATGATTGAATTAAAAACTTCTGTATTGCTTGCGGCAAGTTTAAAATTAGGAGCCATTATTGGCGGCGCTGGTGAGGGAAATCAAAATCATTTATACGGATTTGGTAAAAACCTGGGAATCGCATTTCAAATTCAGGATGATTATCTCGATGCATTTGGCGATCCTGAAAAATTTGGTAAAACTGCGGGCGGCGATATCAAACAAAATAAGAAAACTTTTTTGCTGATACATGCATTGGAAACTGCAAATGCCAATCAAAAAAATGAACTGAATAATTTATTAAAATCAGACGCAGAAGATAAAGTGCAAAGTGTTTTAAAAATATTTCACGATTGCAATGTTGATGAATGGGCAAAACAATTGAAACAGGAATATTTTAATAAAGCAATGCAGCATCTTGACGAAATTGCTGTGCTTTCTGCAAGAAAAAAACCATTGATGGAGATCGCTGGTTTTTTAATTCAACGCGATTATTAATCTTAATCAACGCCTTCTTCAGCGTCATCTGCAAGTTTTGTTATATCACCATCTTTAAAAAGAATTCCCTGTAAAATTTCTTTCCAAACTGGTTTCTGACGCAACAAAAATTCAAGGTCCATTCCAAAATGTTTAAACTCTTCTTTTTGTGCATCTTTCATAATTGCTTTTGCAACTTTATCTTTTTCAACACTCATGCGTTGTTCGTACCAGTTTATCGCTTCTGCTTCTTCGCCCAAAGCCGCAATCATGCGGGCAAAAGTTCTTGTTTTTTCTGATAATTCATTTGCAGGTTCGTGATATTGATCAAATCCCATAATTGTAATTTATTTTTTCAAATATACATAACAAACCAAAGTATAAATTTTATGTAATTAGCAACAGCTTTCATGGCGTCGTCCCTTGTACAGTTTTTTTCCATGGCAGCTATTTCGCTTCCTTTACAACTTCATTTATTTCATTCAATAGAGATTTATCGCCAACAGCATCACCGGATAATTGCCATATCATAATGCCACAGGCATCTTGTTCAGCTAATATTGTTTTCTGCTTTATTGTGTTCATTCCGTTGTAATACATAATCGTTCCGTCACCCATATCAAGATCATCTTTCAATTCTGCACCGGGATATTTTTTAACGATCTCGTTATAATTCATCGTAACTGCGCGAAGCGGGTGTTTCGGCCCAAAACCATATCCATAAAAAGGTACACCAAGCGTAATCTTATCTTTTGCAATACCGCGTACATTTCTAAAATAGGTAAGGTCATCAACAGCCTGGTCGTACGTAGCATGCGGCCCTGGTTTTTCCGGCGCCCACGCGCCGGTATGATCGTAACTCATCAGGTTTAAAAAATCATATTGTGCCAGCGCTCTGTCAGTATAATCGTCCTTAAAATAAATGGCAATTGCTGCGGTAAAAAGTTTGTTGTTTTGATGCAAAGCTGCTGCAAGCTCAACAGAAAAATTATCATAATTTTCATCAATATTGCTTCCTTCAATATCATTATCAATTCCATCAGCATTATACTTCATCACCAAATTAACCAGGTTATTTATGAATATTTTTCGGCTGCTATCTTTCAAAAGATTTGCATAATAAGCATGCTTTCCGCCGCCGGCAATCGAAAATAAAACCTTCACATTACTTTCATGTGCGCGTTGTATAAATGGAATAAGTTGGGTAAGGTTTTGTTTGAATTTTCCATTCGCATCCGGGTTTAAAAAAAATAAATTTATATGTGTGAGTTTATTGAATGGAACATCAGTTGTACCTTTTTCAATTGCAAATTTTAGACAGTAATACCCAACTACCTTAAAAGGAATATTCTGCTCTTCTTTCTTTTGGTTATCAGATGAAAACAAGCAGCTAAAAAGAGAAAGCAAAAGCAGTAATTTCATTTTTTGATTACCTTAATCACATCAAGATAGTATTTAATTTTCTTCCGCAATATTTACTTTTTCAATTTCTGCTGCATTATCTGTTTGTGTTGACGCAGCAGGTTTGAAAGAATAATTTCTTTGAGTGATATAACTGAATAAAACAACAATAACAGTTGTAATAAGTTTTGAAGGCAGCGGCCACCATTTTAGTTCTAATGTAAACAAATTAAGTAAAATATAATTAAGGCCAACGCAGGCGGCAACAACTATAAAATACCTAAAAACCTGGATGCGTTTTTTTGCTTCAGTCTGCTGCCACACAACATAACGGCTTAAATAAAAACCAATAGGAAAAGTAATGCAGAAAGAAATAACAAATGCAACTACAAAAGATTTAAATGCAAACGACCCGATATACACAACGTGCTGATGAAAAATATAATTGTTTATGTAGGTAAATACAGCAATATCTAAAATCATATTAGCGCCACCACAAGCTCCGTAACGAAACGTTTGCAGCGGCATAAATTTTTTAAACGGCGGATAAAATGCATCAACCACAGCTAAAACAATCTTGCGCATAAATGCGTGTAATTTTTGCATTGGGTTACGAAGATAATTTTAATTACAAATTCTAAAATTTGAAATTGAGATTTAAGAAGAATTTATAGCAGGGCATTGTGTTATTTTTGTGTTTTCACAGTGTATTATGAGTGTTATAAACGATATTAAAAAAATTACAAAAGCCGCGATTGAAAACTTATTTCAAACAGAAATTGATGAAAGCGCTGTAACTGTAAACCAAACCAAACCGGAATTTGAAGGCGATTACACTATTGTATTATTTGCTTTGCTGAAACCTTTAAAAAAATCTCCCGATACATTAGGAAATGAACTTGGAAAATATCTCGTTGAAAATAATGCAGGTTTGTTTCAATCATACAACATCATAAAAGGTTTTTTAAATCTTGTTGTTATTGATAATTACTGGATTGATTTTCTATCAAAAAATTATAATAATGTAGGTTTTGGAAAACAAAATATCAATCATAAAAAAATTATGGTTGAATATTCTTCGCCTAATACAAACAAGCCTTTGCATCTTGGCCATTTAAGAAATATTTTTTTAGGATGGAGCAGTGCAGAAATTTTAAAAACTACAGGTAATAATGTAATTAAAAGCTGTATTGTAAATGATCGCGGTATTCATATTTGTAAAAGTATGATTGCATGGAAGATGTTTGCAAACGGAGCAACACCTCAATCAACCAATACAAAAGGCGATCATTTTGTTGGTGATTATTATGTAAAGTTTAATGATGTTTATAAAAAGGAAGTTGAAGAATTAATTAATAAAGGAATTGAAAAAGTGCAGGCAGAAAAAGAAGCACCCATTATGAAAGCCGCACAACAAATGCTGGTTGATTGGGAAGCCGGAAAGCCTGATGTAATTGAGCTTTGGAGCATGATGAATAATTGGGTGTACGAAGGTTTTGATATAACATATAAACGCATCGGCGCTGATTTTGATAAAGTGTATTACGAAAGCCAAACGTATATTCTTGGAAAAAATTTAGTTGAAGCAGGACTGGAAAAAAATGTTTTTTATAAAGAAGAAGATGGCAGTGTTTGGATTGATTTAACGAATGATGGATTGGATAAAAAAATTGTTCGGCGTAAAGATGGAACCGCAGTTTACATAACGCAGGATATTGGTTTGGCAGTTGATAAATATGAAGAATATAAAATTGATGAAAACATTTATGTTGTAGGCGATGAGCAGAATTATCATTTTAAAGTGCTGCGGCTTATATGCGAAAAATTAAACTTGCCTTCAGCTAACGGAATGCATCATTTGAGTTACGGAATGGTAGAATTGCCATCAGGAAAAATGAAAAGCCGTGAAGGAACTGTTGTTGATGCAGATGATATTGTTGATGAAATGATAAACATCGCAAAGCAAAAAACAATAGAGCTTGGTAAAGTAAAAGATTTTAATGAAGAAGAATTAATTGAATTGTATGAAACAATTGGCTTAGGTGCTTTAAAGTTTTTTTTATTAAGGGTTGATCCTAAAAAAAGAATGGTTTTTAATCCTGAAGAAAGTATAGATTTTCATGGTTTCACCGGCCCGTTCGTTCAATATACTTATGCAAGAATTAAAAGTGTTTTGAGAAAGATGACAATGGTCAATGGTCAACAGTCAATAGTCAACGGCAAACTGTTACCACTCGAAAAAACTATCATCACACAACTTGAACAATTTCCATCAATTATAGAAGAAGCGGCAACTTTTTTCGATCCATCAAAAATTGCTATTTATGTTTTCAATCTTACAAAAACATTCAACTCGTTTTATACAGAACATTCTATTGCAAACGCAGAAAGTGAAGAGAAAAAATATTTGCGTTTTATGATCTCGCAACAAACTGCAAACGTTATACAATCAGCCATGCATTTTTTAGGTATAAAAGTCCCGGAAAGAATGTGAGTTAGTTCATTGCATATAGTTCATAGATCATGACAATACAAAACCAACTATGATCCATTAACTAACTAATTCCTCGGCCTGTCTGCCGGATCCATATTACAATATTTAAACGGGCCATATCCGCTTCCATCAGTTGCTTTTTTGCAAGGCGGAGGAAGCCTTTTGTAACTATCAGGTTCTGCGGTTACAGTATCTGCATCAAAACCCGCATTGGCAATTGCGGTGCGTATATAATCAAGCGTAATTCTATCGGGTAAAAATTGAATTTTTAAAATACCATTTCTTAAATCATCTTTCCATTGCAGAATTCCGGCATCTGTGTTCGGGCCTTTTTCACGCGTTAAATATTGATCCAGCCTTTGCTGGCATTCCCAACATTTTAATTGCGGAACTTTTATGCTTGCCCATTGCGGTTTTGCCTGCATTACCTGCGCATGTGTGGTGGTTGCAAAAATTAGAAAAGCAATTACAATTAAACATTTCATAAATACAATTTTTATGTTACCAGCTTATGTACGTTGTGGCATCGCCTGTTGTGTCACTCACTTGTACAATATATTTTTATGGCAGCAGGTTATAGCTTTATAAAAACGAACAGTTATAAAAAAGATTGCGCACCATAATTTAATACAATGCGCAAGTTTAACAGGTGCTTTAGGTTCTTACAACGGACGACCATTCAGCGGGATTTGTTCTCCAGCTCAGCAACAACTGTTCTGCTTCAGGAGATACAATATTTTTTTCTATGGCTAATTCTATAAGTGAAGCATAATTCGTCAGCGATTCCAGTTCCACATCTGCGTTTTTAAAGGCTTCTTTTGCGGCATCAAAACTGTAATTAAAAATTGAAACCACTCCAATTACTTCAATGCCGGCGGCACGTAAAACTTCAACAACCTGCAAGCTGCTTTTGCCCGTAGAAATCAAATCTTCTACAACCACCGCTTTTTGTCCGGCTTCAAAAAAACCTTCTATCTGGTTGCCCAGTCCATGCTCTTTTGGTTTCGGCCGCACATAAATAAAAGGCAACTTTAACTGGTCTGCAGCCATTGCGCCCCATGCAATTCCTGCGGTGGCAACGCCGGCCAATAAATCAGCTTCAGCAAATTGTTCAAAAATTACGTTGCACATTTCGCTTTTAATAAAATCTCTCAGGTAAGGAAATGAAAGCACTTTCCGGTTATCGCAGTATATCGGGCTTTTCCATCCGCTTGCCCAGGTAAACGGTTTTTCCGGGCTTAATTTTATAGCTTGTGCCTGCAACAATTTTTCAGCAATAAATTTTTCATTCTTCATATTACGCGAATATATTTATTATTAAACTTGCGGTTGAAGATTGTATATTTCAAAAAAAATATTCATGAAAAAAATTATAGCAGCCGGCGGTTTAATAGTAAATGATAAGCATGAATTGCTGATGATATTTCGCCGTGGAAAATGGGATTTACCAAAAGGAAAATTGGATGAAGGCGAATCAATTAAAGACTGCGCTTTGCGCGAAGTAAAAGAAGAAACCGGTTTGCAAAACGTAACAATCGAAAATTTTTTAGGCGAAACTTTTCATGAATATTTTAATACATACACAAATGAAAATGTAATTAAAGAAACACATTGGTATAAAATGCACGCAACCGCAGACCAGCCATTAATTCCACAAACAGAAGAAGACATTGAAATTATTGAATGGGTTGATGCAAAAGATGTGATGCAAAAATTAGGTAACACTTATCCTAATATTCTTGAAATAGTTAACAAGCTACACAGGTAATTTATTTTTCAAACTATCAATTACCACTTCCGGTAAAAAAGGTGATGCATCGCCATTATTGCGAATTATATCTCTTACAATAGTTGATGCGATGGAATTATATTTTGGTTCACACGTAAGAAAGATAGTTTCAATACTTGCATCTAAAGTTCTGTTGGCATCTGCAATTGCTTTTTCATATTCAAAATCGCTTACATATCGAATGCCGCGCAGTATAAATTTTGCATTAATTTTTTGGCAAAAATTAATGGTAAGACCGTCATAAATTGCTGAGGTAATTTTTGGTTCATCTTTAAAAATATCTTCAAACCATTTTAATCTTTGTTCGGCAGAAAACATAGGTGTTTTGGTTGAATTTTTACCAACGCCAATAATAATTTTATCAAACAATGGTATTGCACGAATGATAACATCAACATGCCCTAATGTTACCGGATCGAATGTGCCGGGAAATAAACAAATACTCATAAGCGAAGTAAATTAAAATTGCTGAACAATGAATTAACAGTACAAGTGAGTGACACAAGGAACGATGCCACAAGGTACAAAAGCCGGTAACCAAAAAATCTTATTCAGTTTTTGGGCTCAACAAATATAAAACTGCCATTCGAACTGCCACGCCATTTTCAACCTGGTTTAAAATAATTGAATGCGGCCCGTCTGCAACATCACTGTCTAATTCAACACCGCGGTTTATTGGCCCGGGATGCATGATCACAATTTCTTTTTTCAGATTATCAAGCAAACTTCTTTTAATGCCGTAAGCTAAATTGTATTCGCGCAACGAAGAAAATAATGGCTGATTTTGCCTTTCCAGTTGTATGCGCAAAACATTAGCCACATCACACCATTGCAAAGCATCTTTTATGTTATACGTTACATGCGCGCCAAATGCTTCTTTAATATATTTTGGAATTAAAGTTGGCGGCCCTGCGAGCATAACTTCGGCACCCATTTTTTTAAGCAAATAAATATTGCTGAGTGCAACGCGGCTGTGCGTTATGTCGCCAATTATTGCCACTTTTAAACCTTCGAGATTGCCTTTTTTTTCCTGCATGGAATAGGCATCGAGTAAAGCTTGTGTGGGATGTTCGTTAATGCCATCACCTGCATTTACAATTGCTGCAGGAATGTGTTTTGCAAGAAAATGTGGCGCACCGGAAGCGCTGTGGCGCATTACCACCATATCCACTTTCATGCTTAAAATATTATTAACCGTATCGAGTAGCGTTTCGCCTTTGGAAGCGGAAGATGTGCTGGCTGCAAAATTTAAAACATCTGCACTTAACCTTTTTTCCGCGAGTTCAAAAGAAAATCTTGTACGTGTAGAATTTTCAAAAAAAAGATTTACAATAGTTATATCTCTTAACGACGGAACCTTTTTTACAGGCCTTTGTAAAACTTCTTTAAATTGGTTTGCTGTGGAAAGAATTAACCCGATATCTTCTTTGGAAAGATCTTTAATACCAAGCAAATGTTTGGACGACAGGCTCATTAAAAAGCGAAGTTAACAGAAATTAAAAAAACAAATTTTAAAAAAATAAAACCCGGCATTTACAAACAGAATTAATGTTAGCTTTTTCTGAATATTGAATGTTGTTTTTATGCAAGCATTACTTCATCAGCTTCGTGATTTTCTTTCCAGTGTACAAAAACTTTTTGTGAAGGAAAGGTATCAATAGCACGCCCAATATAATCTGCCTGAATAGGTAATTCGCGGCTAAAACGGCGATCTATCAGCACACATAATTCTACTTTTAGCGGACGTCCAAAAGCCTGCAACGCATCTAATGCCGAACGAATTGTTCTGCCTGTCCACAATACATCATCTATAATAATAATTTTTTTTCCTTCGGTGCTAAAAGGAATATGCGTAGCATTGGCAATTTTTAATTCATTACGAATATCATCTCTGTAAAAAGTAATATCTAATTTACCATAGAATATTTTTTCTGCGGGCAATAGCAATTTTAATTCATCAACAATTCTATCGCTTAAAAAAATACCGCGGGGTTGTATGCCGATAAGAACAGTATTTTCAAGACCAAGATGATTTTCCAATATTTGGTGCGCCAGCCGCTTTACGGTTAGGGTAATTTGATTTTGTGTAAGAATAGATTTCACTCCGTAAGTTTTTAACGTAATTAAAAATAAATGAAAAAGGTTCGATTATGCAGAAGTTCTTTTGCGCATAAATGCAAACCTTTAATAATTGTCAAATCTTTACATTGATATTAATTGTTCAAAATTTTTGTAAAACCTGATTTTCGCACTATTTGTAAAGAACAAATTATTGTAATTCTTAGATAAAGATAGACATCATCACATTCTTTTTAAACTTTAGCCGAAGTTTGTTTTACTGCTGAATTATACCTTAATGCAAAGCTTATTATGCGCATTAGTACACTCCATGACATTTGCACTGTTTTTTAAAATTATTTTTGTGCTACATTGAATTTTATTAAACAACACCATTGCTATGCAGATCATCTTCGGAATCTTTTTTCACTTTATCGGAGGCTTTGCTTCAGGTAGCTTTTATGTGCCGTATAAAAAAGTAAAAGGCTGGCATTGGGAAAGCTACTGGATCATTGGTGGTTTATTTTCATGGTTAATTATTCCACCGCTGGCTGCATGGTTAACCATTCCAAATTTTAGTGAAATCATTGCACAAACATCGGCTGCAACGCTTGGCTGGACTTACTTCTGGGGTTTGCTTTGGGGCATTGGCGGATTAACATACGGGCTTGGCATGCGTTATCTTGGCCTTAGTTTAGGCAACTCGGTTTTACTTGGATTTACTTCTGCATTTGGTGCCTTGGTTCCATCTATTTATTACAACTTTCATCCAACTGCAGGCAAAACAACTTTGAACGATTTATTGTACACATCATGGGGGCAAATTGTGCTTGCAGGTATTGTTATTTGTTTGATTGGAATTTTCATTTGCGGTTGGGCAGGTGTGTTAAAAGAAAAGGAATTAAGCGAAGAAAAAAAGAAAGAAAGTATTAAAGAATTCAATCTTGTAAAGGGATTAATTGTTTGTACAATATCAGGAATTTTAAGTGCCTGTTTTAATTATGGTATTGAAGCGGGAACGCCGATGGCGGAAGTGGCGAATAATTTATGGAAGGCTGCACATCCATCTGCAACAACAGAATTTTTATATCAGAACAATGTTATTTATATAGTGCTTTTGTGGGGCGGCTTAACCACTAATTTTATTTGGTGTATGTTTTTAAATGCACGCAATAAAACTTTTGGCGATTATATAAATAAGCAAACACCACTTGCAAAAAATTATTTGTTTGCGGCAATGGCAGGCACAATTTGGTTCCTGCAATTTTTCTTTTATGGAATGGGCGAAAGCAAGCTGGGCAATGGTGCAAGCAGTTGGATATTACACATGGCATTTATTATATTGGTCGCAAATCTTTGGGGCGTGGCATTAAAAGAATGGAAAGGTGTAAGCAAAAAAACAGCAACCACAATTACAATAGGAATATTGGCAATATTTATTTCAGTTGTGCTGGTGGGTTATGGAAATGCATTGAAGTAAATGTTTGAATTTGGATTTGGAGATTGAAATGATTTAGCAAAAAAAATAAATAAATAGTAAATAAGAAAAAGAACGCAGAATAAAATTATTGATGATGAATAGAAATGAAAAAGCACAAGTTTCAGATGTTACTAAAGCTTAATCAGGGCAAATGAAGAAAAGTGCTGAATATCTTTTCTTCTTGACTTTTTTGTTACTTTTTGTGTTAAGACAAAAAGTAAAGAATAAAAAATTATCAACGCATTAAATAACAGTTAAAGGCTAATAGCAATACATTATGAACACAGCAACAATAAAATTTAAACACGTTTCTTATTTATGGAATGATGAAGAAGCTGCAAAACTTGGCGGCGATGAAGTAGCATTATTGGTATATCGTTCCAATTTATTAGGCACTGATTTGCGCTTAACAAATTATGGCGGCGGCAACACCTCATGCAAGATCATTACAAAAGATCCGCTTACAAATAAAGAAGTGGAAGTGATGTATGTAAAAGGCAGCGGTGGCGATTTGGGAACAATGAAACGCAGTGGTCTTGCTGCTTTATATGTTGATCGTTTGCGCAGTTTAAAAAACATTTATCGCGGCATTGAACATGAAGATGAAATGGTGGAGTTATTCAATCATTGTATTTATGATCTGAATTCAAAAGCCCCATCAATTGATACAGCACTGCACGGTTTTCTTCCATTTAAACATATAGATCATTTGCATCCTGATGCGGCGATTGCTATTGCTGCTGCAAAAGATAGTGAGCAGATAACAAAAGAATTATTCAATGGAAAAATTGGTTGGGTAAAATGGCAAAAACCTGGCTTTGAATTAGGGTTGATGTTGAAACAATGTTTGGATGAAAATCCAGGTATTCGTGGTATTATGCTTGGGTCACATGGTTTATTTACATGGGGAAATACAGCGTATGAAAGTTATATCAATACGCTTGAAGTAATTGAAGTTTGCGCGCAATATCTCGAAGAACCCCCGACCCCTAAAGGGGAGAAAAGACAAACATTTGGTGGTCAAAAAATTCAATCACTACCTAAAACTGAAAGATTAAAAAAGGCGACATCGCTAATGCCAATACTTAGAGGATTTTGTTCTAACAGCGATTTGCAAAATTCCCCTTTAGGGGTTAGGGGAATGATTGGTCATTTTACTGATGATGATCGTGTATTGGAATTCATCAATTCAAATGATCTGGAAAGATTAGCGCCAATGGGCACAAGCTGTCCTGATCATTTTTTAAGAACAAAAATTTCTCCGCTGGTTTTAAGCCTGACAACCGATGAAGATGTAGCAAATGTTGATGCCATCAAACAAAAAATACAACCGCTGTTTGAAGATTATAGAAAGATGTATGCAGATTATTATAACACCTGTAAGCATTCAAAAAGTCCTGCAATTCGTGATGCAAATCCGGTGATCATTTTATATCCCGGCGTTGGTATGTTCAGTTTTGCAAAAGATAAACAAACAACAAGAGTAGCTTCAGAATTTTATATCAATGCTATAAATGTTATGCGCGGTGCCGAAGCAATTTCTGAATACACATCATTGCCAAGACAGGAAGCATTCAACATAGAATATTGGTTGCTTGAAGAAGCAAAGTTGCAACGCATGCCGAAACCAAAATCATTAAGCGGAAGAATAGCATTGATAACCGGAAGTGCCGGCGGCATTGGAAAAGCCATTGCGAAAAAGTTTGCAGCAGAAGGCGCATGTGTTGTTATTAATGATATTAATGAAGAAAGAATGCACCATGCAATGGAAGAATTTAAACAACAGTTCGGAAGAGATATAGCAGCATCCACATTGCTTGATGTTACGAATAATGAAAGCACAGAAAAAGCTTTTGCCAATGCTGCACTTGCATTTGGCGGCGTTGATATTGTTGTAAACAATGCGGGCATCAGCATTTCAAAATCTATTTCTGATCATTCAATAGAAGATTGGGATAAGTTGTATGATATTTTAGTGAAAGGACAATTTCTTGTTTCAAAGTTTGGCGTTGAAATAATGCGCAAGCAAAATATAGGTGGTGATATTATAAACATCGTTTCAAAGAATTCTGTAGTTGCTGGTCCAAACAACGCAGGTTATGGAAGCGCAAAAGCAGCACAGGCGCATCTTACAAGATTATTGGCTGCTGAATTAGGTGCTGATAAAATTCGTG
>JBDUEO010000028.1:0-14891 GCA_040002335.1 Parafilimonas sp.
ACAGGCATTGTTTTATGTACCTGTTGTTTATTAGTCGTATTTTTTCTTACAAGGTCAATACATTTATTAGAAAAAATTTGGTAGAGATAAGTTTTAATGGAAGATCGCCCGTCAAAACGGTTGTCAATTATGTTGTGAATGGCCGATAAAAGCGCATCGCTGTAGGCGCTAAAACTATCATCGTAATTAAGATTATACTTTCTGCAGCCTTCATCTATAAAATAATAAAATTGATGATAAAAAAGTTTTTCCTGGCGGCAGCGTTCAGCATAATCTGATTTTAGTCCGTGCAATATTGTAGTGTCTTGTTCCAAAAACAGTTGCTTTAATACAATGTAAAATAATATAATTTCTGCTGCTAAACTGTTTTCTTAAATAGTATTTCTTAAATTTCAATGAATTAATAAAAGTATTTTGAAAGCATGCAAGCGCAATCGTAACAACTAAAGTTTACGTTATACGGAGAGGATTTATTTTGTATGCAATCACAGGTAATATTTTTGATCGAGATAATACAAACCGTCACTTTTTTTCCAATACCAGAATTTATTTTTATAAACGTAATAACTTCCTTTTAAGGAACTTGAACTCAGTTCTTGCGGAACATATAAAACACGCGGAGGCAGCGTATGATAACGTGCCTGCAGGTTTGCGCGTTGTTGTGTGGTAAAGCCTTTTGATAACTGCAAATTATTATATTCAATTCCGGCATTCTGCGGTAAACTTTCATGCGGCGTAATTAACCTTCCAAATCCATCTGCAATAATACTTACAGCGTTTGAAGAAACAATGGTTGATGAATCTGCTATTGCTGCGCCATCCATAGTGGAATCCGTTCTTACTACTCCTGAATTATTTCTGTCGTTGTTAAAACTATAATTTGGTTTTGACGGAACGGTTCTTCTTGAACAGCTTATGCATAAAGCGAAACCGCAACAAACTATTAAAAATTTTTTCATGTTCAGATTGTTATTAAAAATTATGCCATTAATCATTACTAAATAAACTGCTGATTTTTTTGTGTATTGATTGATGGTATATTTAACTATAAATGTAAACAAATTGAAATCTATTCTTGTAATTGATGATGATGCGCGCAACATTTTTGCTTTGTCTGCGGTTTTAAAAGCAAAAGAATATGTAGTGTTTACGTCAAACAATATGAACGATGCATTTAGTATATTAAAAACAAATAAATAAATTGGCATCATTCTTTTAGATATGATGATGCCCGGAATGGATGGCTATGAAGCTATTCCATTGTTGAAGCAGATAAAAAATAAAATTCCGATTATTCCTGTAACGGCGCAGGCAATGCCGGGAGACAGGGAAAAATGTATACCAGCACGCGCTGACGATTACATTGCTAAACCTGTAGATGTAGAATTGCTTTTTAAAATTTTAAACGAACAACTTAAATAATTTGTGTGGAAGGAACAATGGTTAAAGATGAGGAAATTGATTTGCTGGTGAATGAACTTGCGCAACAATACGGATATGATTTTACCAATTACGCAAAAGCCTCGTTGCGCAGACGAATAAACCGGCTCTTGATTATAGAAAGAACTCCAAGCTTTGCAGAATTTTTTTATCGCGTAAAAAATGACGGCGATTATCTTACACACGTTGTTGAAAACCTTACAGTAAACGTTACAGAAATGTTTCGCGATCCGTCCGTTTTTAAAATCATCCGCGAACAGGTTTTGCCGGTGCTTGCAACACATCCTTTTATTCGAATCTGGCATGCAGGTTGCGCATCAGGCGAAGAAGTATATTCAATGGCAATGATGCTTGATGAAGCAAATCTTTTGAACAAATCATTATTATATGCAACCGATCTTAATCCTTCGGTAATTGAAAATATTAAGAAAGGAATTTTTCCTTTAAACAGAATGCAGCAATATTCAGAAAACTATATTGCATCAGGTGGCAAAAAAGATTTTTCTTCTTTTTACACGGCGCAGTATGGCTGGGCAAAATTTAACCAGCGTTTAAAATTAAAAATGATTTCGGCAATGCACAATCTGGTTTCAGACAGGTCTTTTAATGAATTTCAATTAATATTTTGCCGTAATGTGCTTATATATTTTGATAAGGTTTTGCAGGATAAAGTGTTTAAGTTATTTGATGACAGTCTTGAAAAATTGGGTTTTTTGGTTTTAGGTTCTAAAGAAAATTTACGCTTTTCACCGATAGCTGCGAAGTTTACACAAGTGGATAAAGAAAAAATATGGAGGAAGATGAAATAAAATACCGGATGCTTGTAATTGGTGGTTCTGCCGGCAGCCTGGATGTGATATTGAAAATTGTTTCTGCTTTACCTGTTACAGATTATTTATCTGTCATCATTATTGTACATCGCAAAAATGATGGTGAATCTATATTTGCAAATCTGCTTTCTGTTAGAACAAATCTTATAGTGAGAGAAGTAGAAGATAAAGAAACGATCAAAGGTGGTTGTATATATATTGCACCGGCAGATTATCACTTATTGATTGAAAATAAAAAAATGTTTTCGTTAGATGCATCTGAGAAAATTAATTATAGCCGCCCAAGTATTGATGTAACTTTTGAATCTGTTGCTGAAGTTTTTAAATCATCTGCAATCGGTATTTTATTATCGGGCGCGAATGCGGATGGCGCAAAGGGTTTGTGCGAAATAAAACAGGCTGGTGGTTTTACTATTGTACAGGATCCGGAATCTGCAGATGTTGCTTATATGCCGCAACAAGCGCTTGAGCAAATGAAACCTGATAAAATTTTAAACGGAAATGATATGGCAGCGTTTATAAAAATGCTGTTTCAATAGTTAGATGAATTTAAAATTTTTTGTTTTTGGTAATGCATCAAGCGACGCAATTATTAGGCAGGCGGAACAATTATTTTGCGCAATTTTGTATTCATCCATGCAGCATCAATGGTTAATTGTGCTGCCAGTTCGTTATCATTTTTAAATATTTCGTGATACATTGTAAATTTTCTAAAATCAGCCGATACAGATTGCAGCTTAAGTGTTATACTTACTTTATCGCCAAATACAATTTCTCTTTTAAAAAAACATTCTTCCCTAAACAATACCGGGCCAACGTTATGTTCGTGCATTACTTTATCTGTAACACCATTATCAAACAAAAAACAAATACGGCAATAAGCACCAAAATCGTAATAGCACGAATGACGTAAATGATAGTTTGGATCAAGATCGCTCCATCTTATTTCAACCTGCTTTCTGTATTCCATTCAACAAAAATAGTGGCTTATTTTTTTTGTTTAAGGTAAGTTGTAAAACAAACTTGTATTCAACTTTCTTATTTAAATAAACTGCATACGGTGCATCAAAAAATAGTAAAAGTCAAAATATATAATATGCAAATTATTTTACCAGCTCATTGAAAAGTTTGTCAAGCGTTTGCAGCAAGTTGTTTGAAAAACCGGGATGAACCGGTGAAGTTTGCAAAACCGTACTTCGTATTGCGGTGAGCCATCTAAATCGTGCTGCTGCAGGTAAACAGGCAATTTCGCCGGCGCGTTTATCAGCTAAACAAATTTGTTCAAGAACAAGCAACCTTTTTTGCAAATCTTCTATATCAATTTCAATATAAAATGCAGCCAGTTTTTTATTGTTGATCTCAAATTTCGCCTGCAGAAATTTAGCGGCGCCGCAATACAATATTATACCTGCGTTGAAAAATTCCTGTCTTTCAACACGAGGCACAATACGTATAACCGCATATTCAAATAATAGATTCTCTTGCATACATTGCCTGTTGAATAAAAATTGATGAAGCCGCAAATCTTCTTTTTAAAAAATCAGCATATACTTTTCTTTTTTCTTCTGCCGTTTGTGTTGAATCATTTTCCTGCAGCCATTCATCCGGAATTAAAGAAACAATAGCATCTATTTTTTCGTTGTTTAATATAGAATGAAATAATTCATTTGTTGATTGAAGTTCGGTTGCGTATTTCAACAGCACATGATCTTTCACCAGTTCAAAAGGCCTTTCTGCATTGTTTAAAAAGCTATCCCATGAATGATGAAAATAAAGTGAAGCGCCGTGATCTATCAACCACAATTCTTTATTCCACATCAGCATATTTGTATTGCGAACAGTGCGGTCAACATTACAAATAAAACAATCAAGCCACACAATAGTTGATGCGGGTGTTGCATCAACTATTGTAACCGCAGGATCAAACGATACAGCGCCGGAAAGATAATGCAGTGCAATATTTATACCTGTGCTTGCTTTTAAAAGATCCTGTATTTCTTCATCAGGTTCTGTTCTTCCGAAAGCATTATCTAATTGTGCGAAAACAATTTCAGGAATTTTTAAGCCGAATATTTTTGCAAGTAATCCGCCAATTAATTCGGCGATCAATGCTTTTGTGCCCTGGCCTGCGCCTTTAAATTTTACTACATACATAAAACCGTCATCGGCTTCGGCAATAGCAGGCAAAGAACCACCTTCGCGCAACGGAACTATGTAGCGTGTTACGTTTACAGTTCTTATATCAATTGAAGACGGCATGAACAAATGAATAAATGTTTGAATGATATTTAAAGATGTATAAGTTTTAAAATTAATGATAAGGTTTGAAATTATGCTGCAATGAAAATATGTTGTACAAAGGAATTATCCCCAATCAGGTTGAGGACAGGCTTCACTGTGATGCCACGAAGCGGAAAAGATGATAACATAAAAAATATTTACAACTTCTGCAGCATATCTACAACACCTTCTTTTTTTAGAATTAAATAACCAATTCTGTCGTCGCTGATTCCTTCTTTCAAAATGTAATTAAAATAAAGCTGATCATCTTTTATCTCTGTTTCAAAATACCTGAACTGTATGTTTGGATATTGTTTTAAGCCTTCACCAATCTCGTACAAATGTGTTGACAAAATAAACAACGCGGTTTTAATTTTTCGCAATCCTTCAATAACAACTGTACTGCATTTCATGGCATCTTCCACATTCGTGCCTTTAAATAATTCATCAATCAATACAAACCAGTTTTTGCCATCGGTTATTTGTTCAATGGTTTTGCGTGTGCGTTGTACTTCGTTATAAAAATAACTTTCACCTTTTATAATATTATCGAGCACATGAATGTTGCTGATGAGTCCTTCAAAAAAATTCAATTTTAAATTTTGTGCAGGTACACCCATACCGATATGAGCAAGATAAGTGCTTACGCCAACGGCTTTTATAAAAGTGCTTTTGCCGGCCATGTTTGCGCCCGTAAGAAATAAAAAATTTTGATGTGGCGTTAAACTAATATCATAAGCAACGGGCGTTGGTAATAATGGATGAAACAATTGTGTTGCTTCAAAATGCGGAGCGGTAGCTTGCGTGAATTGCGGGAATGAAAATTTGTATTGAACACATGCGGTAGCCAAACTATACAAAGCATCGAGTTTGCTATAAATTTCAATCAATTCCTGCGCTTCATGTTTATAATTATGACGTATAAAAAAACCAAAATGTAAAATGTTTTGTAATGATAATTTCTTTGATTTTTTATGCTGAATTATTTGCTGTGCAACAGGTTTTGCCAGCAACATTTTTATGCGGTCGAGCATTACACTTAATGCAGCCGGATTATTTTCTGTATCTAAAATATTTTGTATGGCAGACATGCCCTGAATAAAATCTATAAAATGCGAAACGGAATAACGCACCAGCGAAAAATCTCCCGTATATACAATCTTATATAAATTACTGGTTACAATATTTGGTTTGGAAGGAATATTTTCAACCTGCGATTCGTAAAACTTTTCGATCATTAACACCGACCCATTAGAAATATTTGAAGGCCATTTTTCATGTACGCTAATGATGCGCTGCAGCAACTGTTGCCGCTCGGTAATTTCTTTTATTGATGATAAAGTTGTTTTCAGGTATTGTTCAAGCCAAAATTTTCCGCTGCTGGTTTTGCAAAAATTAAGATGATGGAATAAAGATTGTTCTTCGTTATGATCGAATATGGAAAGATCGTATAAAGTTGTATTATCTATTAACATTAAACTTTTTATCTTGAAAATTTCAATCGCATTCCTTTATTAGATTCATCAAACACACCATTTTCATAAACTAAATTTCCATTTACGAATGTATGGGTAACTGATGAAGGAAAAGTAAAGTTTTCCAAAGGGCTCCAGCCACATTTGTATAAAATATTCTCTTTTGTAACCGTGAAAGGTTTATTCAAATCAACCAGTACAATATCTGCAAAATAACCTTCACGAATAAAGCCACGATCTTCAATTTCAAAACAAGTGGCAACTGCATGGCTCATCTTTTCCGCTATTTTTTCAAGCGTTATTTTTCCTTCTTTATAATAATGCAGCATTAGCATTAACGGATGCTGAACCAAAGGCAAACCGGCATACGCTTTTTCATAAGGTTCATTTTTTTCTTCCCATGTATGTGGCGCATGATCAGTGGCAATTACATCAAGCCTGTCATCCAGCAAAGCTTTCCATAAAGCAGCTTTGTTATGTGGTGATTTTATTGCAGGATTACACTTTATTAAATTGCCCAATCGTTCATAATCATTGCTTGTAAAATGTAAATGATGCACGCAAACTTCGCAAGTGATTCTTTTTTCTTTTAATGGAATTAAATTGGTAAAAAGTTGTAATTCTTTTTCTGTACTGATGTGCAGAATATGCAAACGACTGCCGTATTTTTTTGCATATTGAATGGCTCTGAATGAAGATTCAAAACAAGCATCTTCATCTCTTATTATTGGATGATCCGATGCTTCAAGTGTTCCTTTTTCTGCTTTCAGTTTTGCAAAATTTTCTTTAATTATTTTTTCATCTTCACAATGTGTGGCAATTAATACTTCTGAGTTTGCAAATATTTTATCCAATGCCAGCGGATTATCCACCAATAAATTTCCTGTTGATGAACCCATAAAAATTTTAACGCCACAGATATCTTTTCGCTTTTCATTGCAACGCATTACTTCATCATAATTATCATTGCTTGTGCCCATGAAAAATGAATAATTACCAAGCGAAGTATGTTTGCCAATTGTGTATTTATCTTCCAGTAATTGTTGTGTAAGAGCTGGAGGCTTTGTAT
The DNA here is from genome assembly GCA_040002335.1 of Parafilimonas sp. Classification (GTDB taxonomy): domain Bacteria; phylum Bacteroidota; class Bacteroidia; order Chitinophagales; family Chitinophagaceae; genus Parafilimonas. Next base: position 7,095 of record JBDUEO010000028.1, read on the forward strand.
TCGGCATTTCCATAAAACTGGTTACGCCGCCTGCCACCGCAGCTTTTGATTCAGTATAAATAGTTGCTTTATGCGTTAAACCCGGTTCGCGAAAATGCACCTGGTCATCAATAACGCCGGGAAATAAATACAATCCGGTTGCATCAATTTCTTTTATAACATAGTTAAGACTTATAGAAGGCGCAATCTTTTCAATTCTTCCATTTTTTATTAATACATCAGTTTGAAAAATTTTATTTTCATTTACTACCGTTGCATTTTTAATTAAATAATTCATTTGGCTGAAGAATGTTTTTTGCAAATTAACACTCTAACCTGCAACATTCTTATCAAATTTCATTGAACGATAATCATGGCTACATGCAATTGAATTATAACTTGCGCAAAAAAATATAATGTGGAAATCAGCAGCTATTTTTTGCGGCTCCAAAATGGGTAAGAATAAATTGTTTGCAGCACATGCTGAACAAACAGGCGTTATACTTGCCGAAAATAATATTCAGCTTATTTATGGCGGCGGCAAAAATGGTTTAATGGGAATTGTTGCCAACGCCGCATTAAAAAATAACGGTAAAGTAGTTGGTGTAATTCCATCTTTATTAAGCAAAAAAGAGCAGCAACATGAAGCTTTAACTGCATTGCATATTGTTGAAGATATGCATGCAAGAAAAAAGATGATGTTTGCGTTATGCGATGCAGCAATTATTTTACCCGGCGGTTATGGTACAATGGATGAATTTTTTGAACTGATAACATGGAACCAGTTAAACATTCATAATAAAAAAATTGTATTGCTAAATTCAGGTGGTTATTATAATAGTTTGATAATGCAATTTCAGCAAATGCAGGATGAAGGTTTTTTATATAATTCGTGGAATGAAAATATTTCTATAATTGCGGATCCGACGGCCTTGCTTTCCGTGCTGGATGAAGATACACATCAAAGCCACCGCGAATAATTGGTTGTGCATGTCCATAACCATCCTGGTAAGGAGAGTTGGCATCATTCAACAAATCAAGACCGATCATAAAAAAATAACTGCCTTGTGTAACCACGCGTTGCGAATAGCCAATGCCGCCAATTAAACTTGTAGCGCTAACATTTTGTTTAATTTTATTTCCATAATTATCTTTCTGGTTATAGCTTATCCAGTTTTCTTCAGGTTGCAATTGCACGAATAAAAAAGATACAGGATAAGCTCTTGCAAAAATACCGGCACCATAATTAAAGCTTGAAAGTTTGCCCTGGCTAAATCCATTGTAATCATAAATTCTTTGCGAATTATAATTTACATTAAGCGCAACACCGGCATCAAAAAACCTGGATAATGAATAACCAATTTCAGGGTTTGCACCTACACCAAAACTTCCTGAGCCAAAACCAAGTGAAAGGCTTCCGCCAAGAAAAACATTTTCTTTTTTAAAGCCATGCGTTTCATCATTATCATTTTGTGCCTGCAAAGCCTTTGCCGTTATTATTATCAGCAACATCAAAAAAATCTTTTTCATTTTCTTTGTTTGAAATTAAACGCAAATATGTGACAGAGATTTTACAGGTCGAATATTTTGCCGGGATTTAAGATATTATTGGGATCGAATGCTCTTTTGATGGAGCGCATCAGGTTTAGATTTGTTTCATCAAAAATAATATCCATATAACTTTTTTGAATCAACCCAATTCCATGTTCGCCGCTTATAGTTCCGCCTAAACTTTTTACAAACTTAAATAAAGCGCGTAAAATTTTAGTCATTTCATCATTGCCATAACTGTTTGGAATGCCTTCTTTTTTTATGCGAATATGTAAATTGCCATCGCCTGCATGGCCATAGCAAACTGCATTAAAATTGTATTGTTTGCCCAAAGCTTTTACACCTTTTATTAAAACAGGCAGTTCGGCCCTTGGCACTACAGTATCTTCTTCAATGGTGTAGCCAGCAAGCTTTACAGCTTCTGCAACGCGTCTTCTTAATTTCCACAACTCGGCTTTTTGTTGTGCATCATCAGCAAAAAAAACTTCGCCGGCTTCAAATTGATTTAATAATTCAGCAATGGCTTCCATTTCACTCATCAGCACATCCATATTATTGCCATCAACTTCAACAATTAAATGCGCAGCAATAGATTCATCAACCGGCACAACATAACTATCCACCATTTTACTTACAATCTTAAGCGCATCAACTTCAACCAACTCCATTGCGCTTGGCGTAAAACCGGCACGAAAAATAGCGCTTACTGCTTCACTTGCTTTTTCCAGCGATGTAAAAGGTGCAAGCATAAGCAGATCATATTTTGGAAGCGGAATTAATTTTAAAACAATTTTTGTAACGATGCAAAGCGTGCCTTCGCTGCCAACAATTAATTGAGTAAGATTATAACCGGTTGAATTTTTTAGCACATTTGCGCCTGTCCAGATAATTTCTCCTGATGGCAATACCACTTCAAGATTTAATACATAATCTTTAACCACTCCATACTTTACTGCTTTTGGTCCGCCACTATTTTCAGAAATATTGCCGCCAATAAAACAAGAACCTCTGCTGCTTGGATCGGGCGGATAAAATAACCCTTTTTCTTTAACTGCGTTTTGCAACACTTCTGTAATAACGCCAGGCTCAGTTATTACCTGCAAATTGCGTTCATCTATCGTTATAATTTTATTTAGTTTTTCGGTTGATATAACTACGCCGCCGTTGTGCGGTATAGCGCCACCACTTAATCCTGTTCCGGCGCCACGTGGCGTAACAGGAATTAAATGTTGGTTGCAATATTTTAATATGGCACTTATTTGCTGTGTTGATGATGGCTTTACAACAACATCTGGCGGGTAAGAAAGTTTTTCAGTTTCATCATGGCCATAAACCTGCATGGTTTCTTCATCAGCAAAAACATTTTCAGCCCCACAAATTTCCTGCATGTTAAAAAGTAGATGAGTTATATTATAAACCGAAGTCATTTTAAAATTTTGGCAAAAGTATTTAACCTTAGGTAACTGCGCTTTTTTAAAATCCAAACAAAAAAAAGTTAAAATAAAACAAAAAATAAAAAATTTATATTTAACTTGGTTTTCCTTTATTAACAATTTAAAAAGTTCACAAATGAAAAAAACAATCTACGCATTAACGGGAATGATGTTCCTTATGTGTTTGGGCTTTTCAGCAAAAGCGCAAAACTTAAAAAATTCATCAAACACTGTTTGTTTTAATGATGGATTTTACAATTGGATTATTACTTACACTGACAATGGTTCCGGAGCTTACAACTGCACCGGAACAGTAAGTGTTGATGGAACCAACTGGAATGTTTCAGGCTGGGGAAATTTTGCGGGACACATGGGTAGTGTTGAATTTCACGCAGCTAACCCAAATCCTGACGGTTGCTTTCAGTACACCGACTCGTTTACTTATGCTGGTAATGCACAAATAACCGGCAATGGCTCAGGTACCAGGTTTAGCGGAAACGGTAACTGGTCAAGCTATTGTGGCGGTGGTGTTTACAGCACAGGTACATGGGGAGCACAAGGTCCTTGCGGAACTCTAAAATCTGTACCATACGGACCTGCTAAACATAGTAGTTCTCAAACTGCTAAGAATGCAAGCAACACTGTTTGCTTTAATGATGGTTTTTATAACTGGTTTATTACCTACACTGACAATGGTTCCGGCGCTTACAACTGTACAGGAACAGTAAGTGTTGATGGAACTAACTGGAATGTTTGGGGCTGGGGAAATTTTGCAAACCATATGGGTAGTGTAGAATTTCACGCATCTAACCCAAATCCTGACGGTTGTTTTCAATACACCGACTCGTTTACTTATGCGGGTAATGCACAAATAACCGGCAATGGTTCAGGAACTATGTTTGGTGGAAATGGTAACTGGACAAGCTATTGCGCAGGCGGTGTTTACAGTACAGGTACATGGGCAGCCCAAGGGCCTTGTGGCGGCGCACTAAAATCTATGCCATACGGACCTGCCAAACATAGTAGTTCTCAAACTGCTAAGAATGCAAGCAACACTGTTTGTTTCAATGATGGTTTTTCTAATTTCAGGATAGCTTATACAGAAGCAGGCAATGGTTCTTATACCTGTACAGGAACTTATACCGTTGATGGCACACCATGGGCTGTTACCGGTTGGGGTAATTTTATGAACCATATGGGCAGCGTTGAATTACATGTAAGTAATCCAAACCCTGACGGATGTGTTAGTTATTCAGATTCTTTCACCTATGTTGGTACTGCAGAAATTATGGGTAATGGAAGCTCTACTGTATTTACAGGCGGTGGTAACTGGACAAGCTATTGCTACGGCGGAGTACTTTTTACAGGTACATGGTCAGCACAAGGACCATGCAGTGGAACACTAAAATCTTCGCAATACGGACCTGCCAAACATGCTCAGGCAGCATTTAAGATAAATATTTCTCCTAATCCGCTAAAGAGCACTTCAACTGTTTCATACGAAACATTAAAACAATCACAGGTAAATATTACTGTATATAATTACATGCAACAGCCTGTAAGAATAATAGTAAACGGAAACGTTTCTGCAGGAAAACATTCAGCTGTTATAGATGGTTCATCTTTAGCAAACGGTATGTATCGTGTAGTTGCAATTGTTGATGGTAAATCATACACATCATCATTACAGGTAGTCAGGTAAAATCTAACATCTTTTTTTATAAAGAGGCTGTTCCTGAAAAAGGAACAGCCTCTTTTGTTTAATATACAGATTGTATTTCAGTAAGAAGTTTTTTGTTGAATTAATTTCAATACACTTTTTTGCCTTTATCAAGAAAGTGCCCCCAAAAATGACTGAATGCATGCACACTGTCTGTCTGCTTATTTTGCGCATTATAAACCGGGAGATCTTCATTCACCCATTCAAAAATGCCGCCATACAAATTGTGAACGTTTGTAAAGCCTGCATTAACTAATCTTTCTGTAATGGTGGCGCTACGCTTGCCAACTGCACAATAAACTATAACGGGTTTGTTTTTTGAAATATTTTGTACTGAACTCATACTAAAATTTTTATAACCTGCAAAAATTGCATTTTGCAAATGGCTTACATTATATTCTTCAGGTTCACGTGCGTCAAGAAATAAACAATTATGCCTGTTTAAAAAAGCATCCTCAACAGAAATTTCAGGCACTTTGTTGCTGATAATACTTTTCAAAACAAGATTAAATATTTTACTTTTTACAGTTGTTTGTGCATTTAGCAATGAAGATGAAAACATGCAGCACGTTATAATAGCAAGAAATTTCACAGTAGATGTATTGCAATATTAATGCTAACAAACATCAGCATTGCTAATTTGTAAGCGCTTTGAAAAAACTTCTTCGGAGATAATTTAAAAATTTTTAAGAACAGCGTAAAGCAAACGCTCTTGCATGTGTTACCAACCTGATAAGGTTATTTAATTAGCGATTATTATTCATTTTTAATCCTGCTCATCACGGCCTTTACCATTGCATCGCAATAAATTAAATTAAATTCAAAGACATCTTCGGGAGCATAAAATTTTTCTATCTCTTTCCTCAACATTGTTTTAGCACGATTAAGCCTGACCTTTACATTTGATGTGCTGATATTTAAAGCTTCTGCAGTTTCTATTGTATCCAATCCGTTAATTTCCCGTAAAGAAAAAGTAAGCCGGTAATCAAGCGGAATTTTTTGTAAAGCATTTTCAATAATTGTATTCAATTCCTTTCTTGCAATAGTAATATTTGTATCATTATATTGAAAGCTTGAAAATGCAGGATCCGATTTATCGTTTATTTGCATTGAAACTTCATTTTTAAAACTGAATTTTTGTTGTTTCCTGTAACAGTTATTCAGCATTATTTTTATTAGCCAGGTTTTGAATGATGCACGCTCCTCAAATTTTTTTAAATTAGTGAATGCATCTATAAAAGTATCCTGCATCAGGTCCTGCGTATCTTCATGACTATAATTATACGATCTTCCTGTTTTATATAACACTGAATTATTTCGCCTTATAAGAATTTCATACAGTTCAATTTCTCCTACAAGAATTTTTTGTATGATTTGCGAATCCGTACATTCCTCAAATTTTTTCATTCAATATATTTATCTATGAAATAACTTTTGCTATTCGTGCCAGCGAAAATGCACCTACTGCCATTACAAGGTCGCGTACAGCTACATCAAGATAATTGCCGCCAGCCAATAATGTAAGTGCTATTAAAGTTAACCATGCTGCAACAATAAAACCACCTATCGCCGGTTTTACCAATACAATAATTCCCGCAATAATTTCAATTACACCAACTATCATCATAAATGTATGTGCGGAAAATGGCAGTATTCCTGAAATTGAAGGGCTGATATAATCTTCCCAATTGGTTAAGAAATTTGTGAATTTGTCAGCGCCCGCAACAATTGGAACTAAACCGAATGTAAATCGCAGCACATTATAAGTTGACCTGATTGATTGATTTAAATTAATTGCTTCCATCATAAAAAAATTTTCTTATGTATGGTAGAGTATGCCAAATACAAAAAGGTTACAAAACAGAGTTTAATATTAAAGCAGCATGAATGATTAGCGTTTTATTGATTAAACTGTTTAATCTTTCAGAAAACTTTTTTACATCTGCATTAACCACAATCCTGATTTATAATTTTCTTTTTTTATGACTGTGCTTTTTTATCTAATAATAATTGTAATTTTTGAAGTTTGGATTCCCAGAAATTATCGAAATAATTTATCCATTTCTGCAGCTCGTTAAAACCATCCTGTTTTAATAAACAATGCCTTTCTCTGCCAATTCCCTGGATGGAAATAAAGCCCGCACGCTCCATTATATTTATATGTTTTGAAACTGCGGGCCGGCTCATATCAAAATTTTCAGCCAAAGCATTTATAGTTAAACTTTTTTTTGAAAGTAGTTTCAGCATTTGCCTGCGGCTCGGGTCTGCAATTACCTGGAATGCGTCAAACGTTGGTTGTGCCATGTTGCGTGGTATTTAAACGTTCATAAATCTTTTGCATGTTTTTCCGCCAGCCCTCGTTCATAGCGCCATAAATAGGCAGCTTATCAACGTTTTCAAAACCGCTGTGTACCAATTGAAGTTCAGTGCCATTGTCTTTTTCAATCAGTGTCCATTCAACAATTGAATCCATAATTATTTCACCATTGCCTGGTCCGCCTTTCCACGAGTAAATCAATTTTTTGTTGGAAATTATTTCCAGCACTTTACAATATACAATGCCATCGAAATTAAAGTTGGGCAATGGATTTGTTCTAAACTGGAATTCGTGCCCAACAACCGGTTTGAAATCATTTTTCATCAGCCATAATTCCATTAATTCTGAATTAGTAAGATATTCCCAAACTGCCGCTGGCGGATTAGGAAAAAATAATTTGTGATTGATACTGTTTGACATAATATGTAACTTTTAAGTTACACAAATATAAAGGTAACTTTTGAGTTACCTAATATTTTTGAAAGTATTTTTTAAAAAATTTTTGCAGTGTTCGCTTAATTAAAAAAAAGATACGCTTCATAAATCAAGATTAGTAATTATTTCGGCATTAGATTCGCTTTAAAAATTAACATGAAAAAGTTAATCCTGCCATTCTTTATATTACTTTTTATTTCCTGTGATTCAAAGAAGGAAAGTATTATTGATAGCCAAAAAGTAATCAATAAACAATTAACCGGTCTTGAAGACTCACTGAAGCGGGTAAACGACTCAACAAGTCACCTCCGCATGAAAAATGAAGTTCGTGTTTTACAACTGCGGTTTGATAGTTTAAGTAA
>JBDUEO010000029.1:0-14354 GCA_040002335.1 Parafilimonas sp.
TCAGAAATGTTTATAAAACTTTTTTATCTGAGTTGCCCGGAATAGAAAATGTGTTGTTGCGTTATATTCAATATGTAATTCGTTCAGCAAATTCAGTTGAAAGAAATTATAGCAATTCAGATGTGTTACTCATTAATCAAACAGCAAAAAAAGTTGATCGCGAAAAACATCGCATGAAGGCGTTCATCCGTTTTCAAAAAACAAAAGATGATTTGTATTATGCCATTGTTCAACCAGATTTTAATGTGTTGCCGTTAATCATATCTCATTTCAAAGATCGTTATGCAGATCAACGCTGGCTTATTTATGATGTGCGCAGGAAATATGGTTTATATCATGACCGTGTGAATGTAACTGAAGTGCAAATCAATTTTACAGAACGAATTACTGATGCTTTAGCCAATCAAAATATTTATGATGAAGAGGAGGATTTATATCAAAGTTTATGGCAAACTTATTTCGATAACGTAAACATCAAAGCAAGAAAAAATATGAAGTTGCATATTCAGCACATGCCAAAACGTTACTGGAAATATCTTATAGAAAAACAGCCCAAATAAATTTGAGCTGTTGAAAAAATTTGTGCTATTTTTTTTATTTCAATACTTCTGCAAGCTTATTATTCAAATCATCTCCACGCAAAGTTTTCCCTATAATTATTCCGTTAGGATCTATCAAAAAATTTGCAGGAATACTTTCAATAGCATATTCTTTTGCCACTGCGCTGCTCCAGAATTTAAGATCATAAACATGCGTCCATGTAAGTCCATCTTTATGTATTGCAGCAAGCCATCTTTCTTTACCAGTTGGCTGATCGAGCGAGACACTTAAAATTGTACAATTTTTGTCTTTGTATTTATTATATGCGGCAACTACATTTGGATTTTCTGCGCGGCAAGGCCTGCACCAGCTTGCCCAAAAATCAAGCAATACATATTTGCCTTTAAAATCTTTTAAAGACACTGGTTTGCCTGCAGTATCTGCTTCAGTAAATTGCAGTGGCGGTTTTCCAATTCCGGTTAATTTATTTATATCAATTCCGTGCTTAATTTTTTTTGCAGGAATATTATTGGTTGCAGCTGCGGTTAAATTACTATACACATTTTCCAGTTCGCTATCGCTAAGCGAATATTTTAAAGTTGATAATATAGATGCACTAACAGGCGATGCAGGATGTTTTTGAATCCATTGCTTATTAAGCTCGCTCTTAATGGAATCAATTGCATCTAACTGTACTTCCAGCGTTTTTAAAGCAGCCGTATCGTGTTGTTTATATAATTCTTCTGCTTGTTTATACAGCTCCGGTTCTTTCTGAACTTCCGGGTTGGTTTGTATATATGCATTATATGTTTGCTGATCGTTTGCAACAGCATTACCTGAAAGCTTTGCATCTTTAAAGTCAGCACCATCTGAAGTAATGTTTACGGTTCCTTTATCAAGAAATAAGCGGATGTAAGAATTATCATCATTATAATTTCTTTCTATAGAAATCAGGTAATTATCGCCCTGGCTTTCTTCAATATTAATTTTAAACTTAAAGCCGCCCTTAAAACTTAAGACGGAATCTTTTGCATAGTTGCCACCTTACTCACGATAAAAAATCCATTTGCCTGCAGGTAAATCTTTTATAGTTGCATTTACCAAAACGGTGTTGGCTTTTGAACCAATAATAAAAAATTGGAAAACTAAAATTGCTGTAATTGATTTTATAATAATACTATTATTTTTTTTTGAATACCGGCACCGTGCTGCAAGGCTCGCCATACATAATGCTTTTTACATGCGGCATTAATAAATTGGTTATTTTAAGATAAGCGCTTTCAGGAATTTTTACATCGCCACAACCTTTTATTACTGCACGTTTTCCGCTATATTCTTCTGTATTGATTGAATCAAGGTTTGTAAGTAAAATTGTTTCGGTTAGCTTTTGTTCATCACCTAAAATAATATTTTTTGCAACAGGCTGAAGATAGGCTGCAATAAGCATATACGCCCAAACCGGAATGATGGCATCTGCGGAACAGGTTACTGCAACATTCGCTTTTTCGTATTCGTTCCAGTTTGTATTTTTTAATGCTTCGCGAAAATCTTTTTCCTTTATTATCAATCCGCGAAATAAATAATCTTTTATATCAAAAATTTTTATTGCTTCTTTCGGATAAAAGTCTTCAAGATTTATAGTGACCAATCCACTCGCCTCAACCCTGTTTACAATTAGCTCACTTGTTTCCATCAATATATATTTTTACAAAGCTACGAAACGCTGCCACTTATAAAAAGTAAAGGCTAACCGTTTGGTTAGCCTCACTGTATTCTTTAAACCGATTAATAAAATTTAGCGCGGTTATCTTCTATATCTGCAGCCTTGCGCAAAGCAGTTACTGCCTGGCCTGCTTGCTGTTTCAATGTTTGCAGTAATTGTTGTTGTTGCATTTCTGCAGTTTGGCCAATGCTTGAAGTAGCTGAAACACCTTCTGAGCGTACTACATATACACCGGAATTTCCTGCAATTGGTGCACTCATCTTATTTAGTAATTGTTTATTAAATGCAGCGCCGATAAATTGTGGTTCATTGCCAAGCGCAGGAACAATAAATGCAGAAAAATTTAAGCTGTCAACTTTTGCAATCGGTTGATGTGCATTTTGCGAAACCTGCTCCAGCGTTGTGCCCTTCATTTGCTGGGCTATTATAATTTTTGCTTTCTTTTCGTTCCGCACAATCGGTTCAACAATTTGCTGAACAGCAGTTGGCGATGCAAGGCCTTTATTGCTTATGCCGGTAAGTAAGGCTACAATATAATTGTCACTTATATCCTGAGGATCTGATACAGCGCCAACTTTATTATCATAAGCCCATTTTACTAATTCCCTGCTTTCTCCCAAACCCTGAACAGTAAAATCGTTTTCTTTAAATTCCTGTGCTGCAAGAACGGGAAGATTTTCTTTTTTAGCATTGGCTTCAAATTCTTTTTGGTCGCGGCTTATTGCGGCAAATTGAGACGCTGCATTACTTGCAGCATTATCCGTTTCAGGGCTTGCAACAATAGGTTTTGAAAAGTATGCGATCTTGTAACCTGTTTCATTTCCGCGCTGGCCAAGAATTTCTATATAATGATATCCGAAAGAAGTTTTTACGGTTTTTGTTTCTCCTGTTTTTCCCGTAAAAGCAAAGTCATTAAAGGCCGGATCCATTTGACCTGAAGGAAAATAATCATACACACCACCTTTATCTTTACTACCCGGATCATCAGAATATTTGGCAGCCACAGAATCGAAAGAAGCGCCGCCTTTAATTAAAGCAATCGCACTATCCAATCTTTTTAAAGCTGCGCTATCATCTCTGCCGTTTGCAGTTAATTGTCCTGTATTAGGATCTTGCTGATGTGTTGCAACCAATATATGCCGCACTTTAGCAGAATCGGGCATGGTTTGCTTAGCTATCATTTTTGCAAGTACATAATTATTGCCACTTATATAAGGACCATATACTTCGCCGGGCGACAACTTAAATAATGTGTCTTTTACGCTTTCTGTAATTTTACTGGCAGCAACAAATCCATTATAAAATTCTTTTTCACTGCCTTTTGAATTTAAAAAAGTTTCTTCATCGTTTGTTGCCGCAAAATCTGACTTTAATTGATTCAGATCATTTTTAAGAGCGGCAGAATCGGCAGCACTTGGCGCACCGCTAAAAGAAACATAAGAGATGGTGCGCGTTGCATCATCTCTTTCAAATTGTTTTGGATGCTTCTTTATGTAAGCTTCCATTTCATCAGCAGAAACTTTTATACTGCTGTCTGAAATTGTTGTGTAAGGAACATATACATAAGATGCTTTTGAAATTGAATTTGCATCAGCATTCATTTTTTCGCTCATCCATTTTGGTATATATACTGCACCACTTATTAATGATTGATATTTTTCTGCTTTTGTTTGCAATTCCGTTGGCGCTATATAAGCTTCTTCAAAATTCTGCACCTGCGGATCATTTGTTCTGCTTTTTAAAGCAGCAAATTGTTTTCTTGCAGTATTGGCATCAAACTGCCCGGTTTTTGGATCAGCAAAAAACTGTTGCATAAACTGAGGCGGATTGCTGCCAAATAAAATATCTGACATCTCGTTTGATGTAACTACAATACCCAACTTTTCTGCCTGCTGTTGTATAATGGTTTGATTGATCATATAATCCCAGACCTGGCCAATTAACTGGCTGCGTTGAGACTGACCATTATTCATTTGTTCATAAAAACTTACTTTATGCTCAAACTCATCATGATCAATTGTTTTACCATTGATTTTTCCGATGTCGGTTCCCGATCCCATTACACTTCCTTTTCGGGAAAAGGCATCTTGTACAATAAAAGCAAGTAGCGCAAGAGCAATTGCTCCAAAAACTATCCAGGCTGCTCTGTCCCTGATTTTTTGAATAAATGACATACGTATTTTTAAAAGGATGGCAAAAATAGGGGAAATGCACATTTGAACAAATTGTGGATAACCGCATTTCGCGATTAATCAATCTTTATTTTAAAAATTTTATTTTTTGTTTGCGTTAAACACTAATAAACATTCTAATGTTTGAAACAGCTTTTTTCTGTTAATAACAACTCTTTTCAGCCATATTAATCTTAATAAGTTTAGAATAAAAATGAACTGTTTAGCCGGTAATGAAAATTCTGATCTTTTAAACACAATCTTCTCTACTTATAATAACATTAACAAGTTGTGAATTGGCTTTGCACATTTTTTTTATGCATGTTTTCAACACATGTTAAAATCTATTCAAAATTCAACCTGGGTGCAGGTTGTTGCTGTTAATTAGGGGTGTATTTCATTTGAATAACTTATACTAAATTAACTTTGCATGGTGTGAATAAGTAAGTTTTGCCCATATCCACACCCGTAATAGTAATAGTTTCTTTTATAAAAATTGTATTCTTAATACATATACTATGATAGATATAAACATTAATGAAGCACGAGAAAAAATTGTAACAAAAGGTTTTTTAGATGTAGATATTAATCCCTCTCTTGATCTGTTTAAAGAAATTGATTTACTGAAGAAAAAAAAGAATGCAGTGGTGCTCGCACATTACTACCAGGAACCGGATATACAGGATGTGGCAGATTTTATCGGAGACAGCCTTGGCCTTGCCCAACAGGCCGCTAAAACAAGTGCAGACATGATTGTGTTTGCCGGCGTTCATTTTATGGCAGAAACGGCTAAAATTCTTAATCCCACAAAAAAAGTGGTTTTGCCTGATTTAAATGCCGGTTGTTCTTTAGCAGACAGCGCACCTGCAGATGCTTTCAGAACTTTTAAATTGAAACATCCGCAGCATATTGTTATTTCATATATTAACTGTACTGCAGATATAAAAGCAATGAGCGATATTATTTGCACCAGCAGCAATGCAGAAAAAATAATTGAAAGCGTTCCAAAAGATCAACCAATAATTTTTGCGCCCGATAAAAACCTTGGCGCTTATCTAAATAAAAAAACGGGTAGAAATATGTTGCTGTGGAACGGTGCCTGTATGGTGCATGAAATTTTTAGCCAGCAAAAAATTTTAAAAATCAAAACAGCGCATCCAAATGCAAAAGTTATTGCACATCCTGAATGTGAAGAAGCTGTTTTGCAACATGCAGATTTTATTGGCAGCACAACACAGTTATTAAAATTTGCAGCAAATGATGCGGCACAGGAATTTATAGTAGCAACAGAAACCGGCATTTTGCATCAAATGCAAAAAGATGCGCCCGGCAAAACTTTTATTCCGGCGCCACCAGATAATTTGTGTGCCTGCAACGATTGCCCGCACATGAAACTAAATACCCTGGAAAAATTATACCTGTGTATGAAGTATGAACAGCCTGAGATTTTAATGGAAGAATCTATTAGAATTGCTGCATTAAAACCAATAAAAAGAATGCTTGAAATAAGTAAGGCTGCCGGGCTTGGTGGTTAATTAATGATACTTGTCGCCTTTTTTCTTTTTTACTTCAGCCAAAAATTCTTTTACCTGTTGTTCTTTTTCTTTTTTGCAGATGAGTAAAGCGTCTTCTGTATCAATAACAATAAAATCTTCTAAACCCTGCAGCACTAATAATTTTTCCGGCGATGCAGAAAATATAGAATTGGAACAATCAAACGTCAAAATATCATCGCTGGTAAGTGCATTGCCATGTTCATCTTTATTAAGGTTTGTGTAAGCACTGTTCCATGTGCCAAGATCGCTCCATCCAAATTCTGCAGGAATTACAAAAACATTATCTGCTTTTTCCATTATTGCATAATCAATAGAAATGCTTACACATAAAGGGTAAATGCGTTCAAGCGCATATTTTTCTTCCGGCGTATTAAAATTATTTTTTTCAGCGGTAAACACCTCAAACATTTCTGGTTGAAATTGTTCAAAGGCTTGCATAATATTTTTTGCAGACCACATAAAAATGCCTGCATTCCATAAAAAATCTCCGCTGGCGAAAAATGTTTTTGCTAATTCAATATCAGGTTTTTCTGTAAATGTTTTTACCTTAAAAAGAATATCATCTTTTGATGAAGCAACATCGTATTGAATATATCCATAACCGGTGTTTGGATATGTTGGCTTAATACCTAAAGTAACAAAAGCGCCGGTTTGGTTCGCAAAATCAAGGGCTTTTAAACTTAGTTGTGTAAACGTTTCCAAGTCTGTAACAATATGATCGCTTGGTGCTACGACAAAAGCAGCTTCAGCATCGTGCTGTAATAATTTTTGCGCCATATACGCAACACAGGGCGCTGTATTTTTTCTGCTTGGTTCTGCAAGAATATTTTCAGCTTGTATGCCTGGTAATTGTTCTTTAATTATATCAACATAATCTGTAGATGTAATGATATAAATATTTTCAGGCAAAATAAAAGAAGCATATCTTTTATAGGCTGATTGAATAAGCGTTTCACCAGTACCAAGAATATCTAAAAATTGTTTTGGAAAAGATGCCCTGCTTTTTGGCCAAAACCTTGTTCCTAAACCGCCGGCAAGAATAGCAGCATAATAATGTTTATTCATAAATTGCCGCTAAGATATTTAAATTATTCCTTCACGAATAAGGTCGTGCAAATGTATAAAACCAAGATAAAAATTATTTGCATCAACCACAATCAATTGATTAATATTAAAAACATTCATTTTCTCAAGCGCTTCAACTGCAAGCGCTGTATGTATTATTGTTTTTGGATTTAAAGCCAGCATATCGTCGGCTGTTAAGTTTTTAATATCATCCGTTTTTTCAAATAACCTTCTTATATCACCATCGGTAATAATTCCTTTTATTTTATCTGAATCATCTACAACAACTGTTGCACCTAACCTTCCTTTTGAAATTTCAATTACCACATCTTTAAAAAAAGTATGTTGTGTAACAACCGGACGCTGATTTAATTTATACATATCATCAACCCTTAAATAAAGCCTTTTTCCCAAGTTGCCACCCGGATGGAATTTTGCAAAGTCGTCACTGTCAAAACCCTTTAACTGCATTAAGCAAACAGCCAGCGCATCGCCCATTACCATTTGTGCTGTTGTGCTGCTTGTTGGTGCCAGGTTATTTGGACAAGCTTCCTGGCTTACAGTTGTATTTAAAAAAATATCAGCGTTTTTTGCGAGAAAAGAATTTTTGCTGCCTGCAATGGCAATAATTTTATTCCCAGCATTTTTAATTAGCGGAACCAGCGCTTTTATTTCATCGCTTTCACCGCTTTTGCTAAGAATGATAACAACATCATCTTTTTGCATCATTCCTATATCGCCGTGAATAGCGTCAGCAGCATGCATAAATAAAGAAGCAGTGCCCGTTGAATTTAAAGTAGCAACAATTTTTTGCGCCACAATAGCACTTTTACCAATACCGGTTATTACAACCCTTCCCGCAGCATTATTAATTAAATTAACAGCGTTTTCAAAAGAATCATTTATGTATGATTTTAAATTAGCAATGGCATCGGCTTCCTGCTCGATAGTATAAATAGCAGATTGTTGTATGCTCATCTTCATGTGTATATATTATTTTTATTTGGCTGCAAGAATATAAAATCAAAAAATTCATTAAGCGCAAGTACAATACGCTTAAAAAAACATGTTTCAATTCATTTTACAAATGTACTATGTTGTTTTATGAAGCGGAATTAGTATTAAAGCATTAACTTTAACGAAATAAGGATTCCCAAAAAATTATTTATAACTTATTTTTGTTTTCACCATCAGAAAGAACTCAACATACTGCGTGCAAATAGTTAAAGCAGATTATGAAAAATCATTAAAGGGAATTATTATTTTAGAGATTACTTACGGCTCCTTTTTAAGAGCGGCGGAAATTTGTGAACAATGGTAAAGAAAATTGCAAAAGATTCTAAAGAGAATTTGGCAGACAAAAAAAGTGCTGCAAAAAAAACAGTAACTAAGAAAGTAAAAAGCGATTCAGGCACTCCTCCTGATATTTTCTCGGCATTGCACGAGCATTTCGGTTTTCAAAAATTTAAAGCGCGGCAGGAAGAAGCGATTTACAGCTTGCTAAGCGGCAGAGATACTTTTGTAATTATGCCGACCGGCGGCGGTAAAAGTTTATGCTACCAGCTTCCGGCATTAATGCAGGAAGGATGTGCGATTGTTGTAAGTCCGCTGATAGCTTTAATGAAAAACCAGGTTGATCTTGTACGTGGCTATAATGAAAGTGACACAGTTGCACATTTTCTGAATTCCTCTTTAAACAAAGGTCAAATTAAAGAAGTAAAAGATGATTTAACTACAGGAAAAACAAAGCTATTATATGTTGCCCCGGAAACCTTAACCAAACAGGAAAATCTTGATTTCTTTCGCGATCTGAAGATTTCTTTTTTTGCAGTAGATGAAGCGCATTGTATTTCAGAATGGGGGCACGATTTCAGGCCTGAATATCGCCGCCTTCGGGAAATGATGGATATTATTGATGAGCATATTCCCGTAATTGCCCTAACCGCCACAGCAACGCCCAAAGTGCAAAGCGATATTGTAAAAAATCTTGGTCTTCGTAATCCTAATATTTTTATTTCCTCATTTAATCGTCCCAATCTTTATTACGAAATTCAGCCAAAAGTAAAAAAAGAACAAACCATAAAAGCGCTGGTTCGTTTTATAACAAACATGAGCGGCAAAAGCGGAATTATTTATACGCTTAACCGTAAAACAACAGAAGAGCTTGCAGAAATTTTGATGGCCAACAATATAAAAGCGGTTGCTTATCATGCTGGCCTGGATTCAAAATTAAGAGCAGAACGCCAGGATCTTTTTTTGAATGAAGATGTGCAGGTAATTGTTGCCACCATTGCTTTTGGAATGGGCATTGATAAACCTGATATTCGTTTTGTAATTCATTTCAACATACCAAAATCAATAGAAAATTATTACCAGGAAACCGGGCGTGCCGGCCGCGATGGCCTGGAAGGAAAATGTATTTTATATTACTCGCATAAAGATGTTAGCAAGCTGGAACATTTAATGCGCGATAAACCATTAAGTGAGCGCGAAGTTGGTGCGCAGTTAATAAACGAGTCTGTTGCTTATGCAGAAAGTTCTGTTTGCAGAAGAAAAATTTTACTGCATTATTTTGGCGAAGAAAGAGAACAGGAAAACTGCGGCAACTGCGATAACTGCCTTCATCCAAAAGAAAAAATAGAAACAAAAGACGAAGTAGTAAAAGCGTTGAAAGTAATTAAAGCGCTTGACGAAAAATTTCCTGCAGAATATGTTGTAACTATTATAATTGGAAAATTAACGCCGCAAACAACCATGTTTCGCCATGAAGGTTTTCCTGAATTTGGTATTGGAAAAGATAAAGACGAACATTTCTGGAATAGTTTATTACGCCAAATGTTGTTGAATAATATTATTAGAAAAGATATTGAAGAATATGGCTTGCTTAAGTTTACTGAAGCTGGAATTAAGTTTATGAAGAAGCCAGCTTCCTTCAAAATTGTATTGAATAATGTATTTGAAGAAGCGAATGAAGATGACGAAGAAAATGAAGGAAACGGAACCGGCGCAGCAGCAGATGAAAAGCTGTATGAAATGCTAAAGGAATTGCGCCAGCAGGAAGGCAAAAAAAAGAAACTTCCGCCGTTCGTACTTTTTCTTGAATCATCGTTGCAGGATATGGCAACCATGTATCCAACCACATTGGCAGAACTTGAAAAATGCCAGGGCGTAAGTAAAGGCAAAGCATTAAAATTCGGAAGGCCGTTTGTTGATTTGATTGCAGGTTATGTTGAAGAAAATGATATAGAAAAGCCAGACGATTTTGTAATGAAGACTGTTGCTAACAGAAGCAGCAATAAAATTTATATCATTCAAAACATAGATAAAAAAATTCCGCTTTCAACTATTGCACGCAATAAAGATTTACGTATTGATGGTTTGCTTGAAGAAATGGAAACCATTGTTGCAAGCGGCACGCGTTTAAACCTTGATTATGCAATTAATGATATGAATCTTGACGATGACGATAAAGATGAAATAATTGATTATTTTAAAAACTGTGAAGATTCATCTTTACAAGTTGCACAGGAAGAACTAGCAGACAGCGGTTATAACTGGGAACAACTTAAAATAATGCGCATTAAATTTTTAAGTGAGTATGGCAATTAGTTAATCCGATATGCATCAAAGAAGAATAATTATTTATGGTCATGGAGATAAATCCGCAGAAGGTTTTCCAACAGAAGAAGCTATAAAAGAATATTTAGCGCACGATATATTTGATAAGTATAAAGGTCGCTATCAATATAGTCAACAGAAATTAGCCGATATTATTCTTCTTTCGAGGGATGGACTAATATATGGTCATTTTAAAATTAGCAGAATGGAAAAGCCAAATGAAAATGATAAAAAAATTTATCCTCCTGTTAGAAAAACCTACATAGTTGGTGAATCTTCTTTATATCAAAATCAGGTTGCATTATCTTCTTTAAATATTGAAAAAATCCAATTTGGAAAATCCATATCAGAGCAAGAATTTGAAACAATAAAGAAATTAGCAGGGAAAATTGAGTTAGCTATATCTCGCTAATTAAAAAATTGTATAAAAGAAGAAACAGATTTATTATATTAGTAATATTTGGAAAAATATTATGTTTTGCAAAATATTTTTCTTTCACCAACTCTTCTATTTTTGTTTCAACAATCAATAATTCACTAAATATAATATTTCCCTTTAGGGGGTTAGAGTTATGAAAAATACACCATTCACACAAAAACATATTTCTCTTGGTGCAAAAATGGCTGAATTTGCCGGTTATAATATGCCGATAAGTTATACTGGTATTAATGATGAACATGCGGCTGTTCGAAGCAATGCCGGCGTGTTTGATGTAAGCCACATGGGAGAGTTTATTTTGAAAGGCGAACACGCGCTTGATTTAATTCAACGCGTTACAACCAACGATGCATCTAAACTTACTAATGGCAAAGCGCAGTACAGTGCACTTACAAATAATAACGCCGGAATAGTTGATGATTTAATTGTGTATTGTATTGAAGAAAACAAGGTGTACATGCTTGTGGTGAATGCAGGTAATATTGAGAAAGACTGGAACTGGATTGCTGCGCATAATAACAATGCAGAAATGCAGAACATAAGCGATAAAACAGCTTTGCTTGCAATACAAGGCCCGAACGCAACAAAGATTTTGCAACCATTAACTGATATTGATATTCTTAATTTAAAATATTACACGTTTGTAAAAGGAGCATTTGCAGGTGTTGATAATGTGCTTATCAGTGCAACAGGCTACACCGGATCTGGTGGCATAGAAATTTATTTTGAAGATAAAAATGATGACGCAGAGAAAATATGGGAAGCTATTTTTGATGCAGGCAAATCATTCAACATACGACCAATTGGTTTAGGCGCAAGAGATACGTTGCGTTTGGAAATGGGTTATTGTTTATATGGAAACGATATTGATGATTCCACTTCGCCGCTGGAAGCTGGCTTAGGCTGGATAACCAAGTTGAATAAACCATCTTCATTTACTGCAAAAGAAATTTTAGAACAACAAAAAAAGGAAGGTATAAAAAGAAAACTTGTTGGTTTTGAAATGATAGACCGCGGCATTCCACGCCACGATTATTTAATTAAAGATGCTGATGGAAATGTTATAGGAAAAGTAACAAGCGGCACGCAATCGCCATCGTTAAATAAGGCTATCGGAATGGGTTATGTAAATATTGATAAAGCAAATTTAGATAGTGAAATTTTTGTAAGTATCCGCAACAATTCAATCAAAGCGAAGATTGTAAAAATGCCATTTTCTTAGGTAGTGTCTGTATATCCGCAGGATGTGTGACACTATAAGGTAAATTGTTTATGCTTCCCATTTTCCCGCACCCAATCTTATTACTTCATAATTATCTTTTGTACAATCAATAACGGTTGATGGAATCATGCCGCCAATACCGCCATCAATAACAATATCAACAAGGTTTTTAAAATTTTCATACATCAATTCCGGGTCGGTATATTCTTCCACCATATCGCCTGGCAACGATGCAGATAAAATTGGATGCTGCAGCTCGCGCACAATTTCTCTTGCAATATTATTATCCGGAACACGTAAACCAATTGTGCTTTTTTTACTTTGCAAAATTTTAGGCACTTCTTTACTTGCGGGCAAAATAAAAGTGTACGGCCCGGGCAAAAATTCTTTTAACGTACGATATAACGGTGTTGAAATTCCTTTGGTGTATTTGCTTAAATCACTCAAATCATAACAAATAAAACTTAGCTGCGCTTTATGTGGATCAACATTTTTTATCCGGCATATTTTGTTAATTGCTTTTGGTTTAAAAATGTTACAGCCTAAACCATAAATTGTATCAGTTGGATAAATTATTACGCCACCATCAAGCAAGCATTCTGTTGCAGTTTTTATATGGCGGCTGTTTGGATTATCTGCATTTACATGTAATAGCATATATAAATATCCGAATCAAAAAACATAACCGGGAATTATGATAGTTAAAATAATTGATCTTTATTTTTACGTATGGCAGCCAAAGAAATAAAAAAGCAAATCAGCGAAACAAAGCGAATTATTCCAGCTAAAAAATCTGTGTATCTCGAAGGCCCAAAGAGCCGTGGCTATGAATTTTTATTTAGTATAAAAGTATGGATGCAATTTATAAAAGGCTTTCGCAACCTGCATTTCATCGGCCCTTGCATAACCGTTTTTGGTTCGGCAAGATTTAAAGAAGACCATATTTATTATAAGAAAGCAATGGAATTTGGCAAACGCATTGCAGCAACTGGTTTTACAACAATGACGGGTGGCGGCCCTGGAATTATGGAAGCAGCCAATCGCGGCGCTTATGAAAATAATGGAATGTCTGTTGGCTGCAATATTAAATTACCGTTTGAACAAAAGGAAAATCCATATTTACATAAGTCTGTAACTTTTGATTACTTTTTTGTGCGTAAGGCTTTACTGATAAAATATTCTTATGCATTTGTTTGCATGCCCGGCGGGTTTGGAACAATGGATGAATATTTTGATATACTTACATTAATTCAAACAAAAAGTGTAATAAAATTTCCAATTATTTTATTTGGAAAAGAATTTTATAAATCGCTTGCAGATTTAATGGCTGATATGGTAAAACAGCAAACAATAAATGCTGAAGATTTGAAATTGGTTTTAATAACGGATAGTGTTGATGAAGCCATGCAACACATTCACACATACATTACCGGCAACTATAAAATTATGCCGCGAAAAAGAATGTGGTGGCTGCTTGAAAAAAGATAGTCGTTTAACTAACTAAACAAATATTCCACATCTTCTTTGGTAAGTGCTTTTACAAACGAAGTATCATCGGTAATAAGATCTGCGGCCAATGCACGTTTGCGTTCCTGCAGTTTAAGAATTTTATCTTCAACTGTGTCTTTGCAAATCATGCGGTAAGCAAAAATATTTTTTGTTTGGCCAATACGATGTGTTCTATCAATAGCCTGTTGTTCTACGGCCGGGTTCCACCATGGATCAACAATATAAACATAATCTGCAGCCGTTAG
Source organism: Parafilimonas sp. (assembly GCA_040002335.1). GTDB lineage: Bacteria > Bacteroidota > Bacteroidia > Chitinophagales > Chitinophagaceae > Parafilimonas. Next base: position 14,089 of record JBDUEO010000029.1, read on the forward strand.
GTTTAAACCAACGCCGCCGGCTTTTAATGATATCAAAAACACACGGCAATTTTCATCTGTCTGGAAACGCTGAATAGCTTTTTCACGATCCGGTGCAGAAGTACTTCCATCAAAATATGCATAATCAATTCCCAGTTCCTTCATCTTCTCTTTTATCAACGCAAGCATGCCAAGAAATTGCGAGAACACAAGCGCTTTATGATCACCAATATTTTCAGAAATTTCTCTTCCTAATTCTTCCAGCTTCACAGAAACATTCGGATATT
>JBDUEO010000030.1:0-14067 GCA_040002335.1 Parafilimonas sp.
CATCCATATTTACACCTTTCTTCTTCATATAACCAATCAACAAATCATCAATGCCTTCCAAACCGATTGGTTTATGTTTTAAAATAGGCATTACTGCATGACCGGCAGCATATACATCAGGATAACCAAGCACCAATAAAGATTTATTTTTTGCCGCGGGAATAAGTTGCATTGTGGCCTCAACGATAGTAACACAAGTGCCTTCTGAACCAACCAATGCCCGCGCAACATTAAACCCATTTTCAGGCAACAGTTGCGGAAGATTATAACCTGAAACTCTTCTTGGAATGTTTGGAAATTTTTCACGAATAAGATCAGCATACTTATCTCTTAAGTCGCGCAGCTTTTTATATATCTCTGCTTTTCTTCCTCCTTCATTTATAATTTGATTGTATTCTTCATCTGATGTTTTTCCAACTTTCATCTTCACGCCATCGTAGGTAACAACAGTTAATGATTCTGTGTTATCAGCAGTTCTTGCACCATTGCCCGCAAATGCTGCCATTACAGAATGTATACCGCAGGAATCGTTGCCCAACATGCCTCCAATTGCGCAATGGCTGTGCGTTGCCGGATCAGGACCAAAAGTGAGATTTACTTTACGTTCTGTTGTGTGCCGCATTTCATCCAACACAATTCCAGGTTGCACGGTTACTAATTTTTTTTCCTTATCAATGTTGAGGATTTGATTATAATATTTTGTCATGTCCATTACAACTGCAACGTTGCAACATTGACCAGCCAGACTTGTTCCGCCACCACGCGATAAAACAGGCGCTTTATATTTTCTGCAGATGGCAAGTGTATTAATTATATCTTCTTCAGATTTTGGTAACACAACACCAATAGGTATTTGCCGATAGTTAGAGCCATCGGTTGAATACAATGCTTTTGAGCCATCATCAAAACGCACTTCGCCGGTTATTTTTTCAGATAACTCTTTTTCAAGCGAGGCTTCATCTACATCTTTTGACTGAGGTGTTTTGAAAACTGTTTCATAAATAATTTCACCTTCAGCATGTGCGTTCAAATTTTTTTTGCCATTACTGCGATTGGGTTTTGTACTTGTTTTATCAACTGCCTGAATATCTTCCAAACTCATTGTGTAAAATTTTTAAATTTAGACCTCACCCTAAATCCCTCTCCAAAAGAGAGGGATTTTACGAGCGATTATGTTTATTAATCATTTCATTGTTTAAACTTTATACTTTTCTGCATCTTTATGTTTGAATTCAATTCCAAAACCTGGCTTACTGATGTCCGCATAAAGACATCCATCTTTAGGTTGAGCGACTCCATCAAACAACGTATTTTCTATTCGCTCATGATCATGAAAATATTCTGCTATATAAAAAGATGAAGACGCTAATGAAGCGTGCAAATGCATGGTTGGTGCACAATGCGAAGAGAATGGAATATATCTTGACTCACACAAAGAACCAGCTTTTAAAAATGTTGTGATGCCGCCGCAACGTGTTGCATCAGCTTGTAGAATATCTACAGCATCTGCATGCAGCATGTTATTAAAATAAGGAAGATTATAACCGTATTCGCCTGCTGCAATATTTATAATTTCAGGCGCATGTTTTTTTATAAAATGAAGTCCTTGCAAATTATCAGAAGTAACAGGTTCTTCAAACCAGCTTACATTATATTCTGAAAATTGATTTGCTTTTTCAAGCGCTTGTTTAACAGAGTAAGCGCCGTTTGCATCAACAAATAATTTTGCATCATCACCAATTGCTTTGCGTGCAGCTTGTACACGATGCACATCTTTAACTGGTTCTCGTCCCACTTTCATTTTAAAATGTGTAATGCCTTGCGATGCCAAGTTTTCAAATTGTTGTGCTGTTTGCTTATCGCTGTAAGAAGTGAAGCCATCACTGCCATACAACAACATTGCATCATTTACTTTTCCTAATAAAGTACAAAGCGGAACATGCAACAATTTGGCTTTTAAATCCCACAATGCATTATCAACTGCAGACACAGCCATAGCTGCAATTCCGCAATTACCATTGTTTCTAATTTGATGAATTAAATTTTTTGTGATGCTTTGATTTTGCAAAGCATTTTTATCAACGATATATTTTTTTAAAGTATGTTGAATAAAATATGCTGCGGATGCATCAGCATAAGAAAAACCAATTCCTGTTTTATCGCCTGCATTTATTTCAACCAAAACAAGTGTTGTACTATTCCATTTAATAGTGCCATCACTTTCAGGAAAATCAGTTGGAATTGTATAAGCGCTTACATGTATATCTTTTATTTTAATTATTTCATCAACCAATATTTCATCTTTATTATTCATGTTGGCAGTCTTTAAAATAAAGTTGCTTAAAATCTTATGATCAAACTAAGAAGTGTATTTCCCACGAAAGTGAGAATCTGGTTTAAAAACTCAATGCTATTTCATTTAATTAAACAACTTGAAGTTTAGAGATCAGATGCCCAATCAAGTTGGGCATGACGACCAAAGTGGTTAAGCTAATTCTTGCTCTATTATTCTCTTAGTAACGCAGCGTAGGAAAAATCAATCAATTTATGCAACAACGTCTTTAACGCTTTGCTTAATCATATCCCATGAATTTTCATCACCATGAAAAATTGCGGATGCAAAATTTTTCATTTCTTTAAACGTAATATGCGGTGGAAGCGGAGGCACAGACGGATCAGTATATGCATTTATAACAACAGGTTTGTTCATTGCGAATGCATGGTCTAAAGCACTTTCAACATCATCAGCTTTATCAATTCTTATTCCTTCTAAGCCCAATAATCTTGCATATTCATCGTAAGCAAAATCAGGTACATCCTGCGAACCGGCAAACTTTGGATCGCCAGCCATTACGCGTTGCTCCCATGTAACCTGGTTTAAATCACGATTATTAAGAACAAGAATTATAAACTGTGGATTGCTCCATGTTTTCCAATATTTTGAAACGGTAATCAAACCATTTAAACCAAGCATTTGCATAGCGCCATCGCCAATTAATCCAATAGGAACACGATCTGGGTAAGCAAATTTTGCGGCGATTGTATAAGGCATGCCGGGACACATTGTTGCAAGATTTCCCGATAATGAAGCTTTCATTCCTCTGCGTATTTTGATATCTCTTGCAAACCATGTTGCTGTTGATCCGGAATCTGCTGATATAATGCAATTGTCAGGAAGTCTTTTTGAAAGTTCCCAAAATAAATGTTGTGGATTAATGGGATCGGCAGATTCATTTGAACGATCTTCCATTTTTTTCCACCAGTCTTTTACGTTTGATTCTATTTTTTCGCGCCAGCTTCTGTCTTCTTTTCTTTTTATTAATGGAAGCAATGCGCGTAAAGTTTCGCGGCTGTCACCTTGTAAATTTATATCCATCGGGTAGCGGATGCCAAGCATCTTTCCGTCAATATCAATCTGCACACCTTTCGCCTTTGCCTGATGATCTCTCTTATGTTACAGGTTCAATTGGTTTGTTGGGAACAGAACCAAGTTGGGATATGATGATGGATTGCGATACATTATTTATGGTGGGTTCGTTTATCTACACGTCTTCCATTATTAAATCAAAATGCGTACCCACAAAGTTTATTAGCTTTGGATACAACTTATTTTCAAAAAATTTTTATGCAAGAATTGAAGATTAGCTTAATTCCTTTTATCAATAATATGATAGTAATTATAAAAGAAGTTAGCAGTTGAAATGACTAAGAATTTTCAGAAAAGAAATAATTCTAATGAACAAGTTAACAATATAAAACAGCAATTATTTGAAGTAATGGCTTACTTTTGCATTCTTAGGTTTGAGTTATTGCAATTAGTATTAATCGGATTTCTGCAACAGTAATCCTGCACACATTTCTCTTTTTTACATTGTCCTTCCTCAAATAATTTTTAATTAATCAATCAAAAAAAATGAACATTTATGTTTCAAATCTTGGTTTCCATGTTGGAAATGAAGATTTAAAAGGCCTTTTTGCAGCTCATGGAGAAGTATCTTCAGCAAAAGTAATTACAGATAGAGAAACCAGCAGAAGTAAAGGATTTGGTTTTGTAGAAATGCCAAACGATGCAGAAGGCGAAGAAGCTATTAAAAAGTTAAATGGATTTGTTGTAGAAGGCAGATCAATGAACGTAAATATAGCAAGGGCTAAAGAACAATCAGGTTACAAAAAAAGTGATAACTTCTGGAAATAATTCTTAAATAAATCATACTACTTTCTTTATTATTACATTTTTTTACAAATCTTTTAAAAATCATTTTCCGTAGATATCGAGATATTATTATTCTGAAAGGATAATACAAATTTAAGGTCTCACATTATTTATATAGTTATGACAATTATTATCATTTTCTTTCTTTCACACTGGTTCCTTTCATTATTTTTTCATTCTTTTTTCCTGCATCGTTTTGCGTCTCACAAAATGTACACAACCACTAAAAACTGGGAAAAATTTTTCTATTTTTCAACGTGGTTTGTACAAGGATCCTCTTATTTAGTACCAAGTGCTTATGGTGTTATGCATCGTATGCATCACACTTATAGTGATACTGAAAAAGATCCCCATTCACCTCACTTTTTTAAAGATATATGGCATATGATGATACATACTGCTGCTATCTTTCATTCATTTGTTACAGGTGAAAATAAACCTGATGAAGAATTTACAAAAGAATATCTTCCATCGTGGAGGCGGCTTGATAAAATAGGGCATAGTATGCTTACAAGAATATTATTTGGTGTTGCTTATACAAGTGTTTATTTCTTTTTCGCACCTAACTATTGGTGGTTTTTATTGCTTCCAATTCATTTTTTGATGGGGCCGATACAAGGTGCGATTGTTAACTGGTGCGGCCATAAATATGGTTACAGTAATTTTAATAATGGCGATCATTCCAAAAACACTTCACCATGGGGCCTTTTATTAATGGGTGAATTATTTCAGAATAATCATCATAATGCTAAAAACAACGCAAACTTTGCACGCAAATGGTTTGAGTTTGATGCAACTTATCTTATAATGAGAGTATTGAACAAGCTTACCATAATAAAATTAGTTCCTATAACTACTTCCTAAATCAAGCGCGCCTATTCATATTAAATTAAATGCGCAACAATTAGGGATAATCTTTATCTTCGTTATCTATTGAGCTGTATAAGCATACTTAAGACAATATTATCTTTTACTTCAAAAGTAAAGTTTAGCCTTCTCTCACTTCTGTTTCTACTTCTTCAAAATTTTATTAATTATTAAAAAAATGTTTTTATGAATCTTTATGTATCTAATTTAAGTTTTCACACAAGTGAAGAAGACCTTGAAAGCCTGTTTACAAAAATTGGAAAAGTTACTTCGGTAAAAATTATTATGGACAGGGAAACCAACAGATCACGTGGTTTTGCTTTTGTAGAAATGGCTTCAGAAGATGAAGGCAAAAAAGCTATTGAAGAGTTAAATGGTAAAGAAATAGAAGGCAGGCAATTGTCTGTAGCTGTTGCAAGAGAAAAAGAAAACCGTTCAGGCGGCGGCGGAGGCGGCAATTACTCACGTTCAAACAACAGGCGCTTTTCTTAAATCTATTGAATGATTAATAAACTGGCTTCATATATTTCTGTTTGGAACAAATACTTGCCTGCTATTCAAATTTTACTAAAAAAATCAGCAGTAGAAGATCAGGTACTTGGAATGAACCGTACAGATTTTGAAAGTGCAGCCGGTATAAGGAAATCAGGTTACAGGTTCACGATAAATTTTGTGAATGGAAGGCCTGATGCATTGTTTAATGGAAACGAACTTGTTCAAGCTTTTATAGCAGTTTTACAAAATGATAAAGTGCGTGAACATCTTTTAAAAAACAATTGTTCATTCACATTTACCAATTACAAACTCCAAATAAAAAATAAAACTATACAAAAACACACAGCATTGTCTTTGCCGTTGAAAGAAGGCAATGCTGTACATGAATAAATAACTTTCAGCAAAGTTGTTTGCGGCAAAAGCAACTTTTTTCAAAACAAATATTTATATATTGAATTTTCAAGATTTAAAATTGATTGCACCTTTATTAAAAGCATTGCAATCGCAGGGTTACACGCAACCAACACCAATTCAGCAAAAAGCCATACCATCCGTTTTACAAAATAAAGATCTGTTAGCCTGCGCACAAACAGGAACTGGTAAAACAGCAGCCTTCGCATTACCCATCATTCAGCTGTTATCTCAACAAAAAGAATCAGGCATTGCACAAAATGGCATTAAAGCTTTAATACTTACCCCAACTCGAGAACTGGCTATACAAATTGAAGAAAGTTTTAAAGATTATGGCGCTTTCTGTAGCTTAAAACATCTTGCTGTTTATGGCGGCGTTTCTCAATATAATCAAGTTAAAAGTCTGCAGAAAGGCGTTGATATTTTAATTGCAACTCCAGGCAGATTACTCGATCTTGTTATGCAGCGTTACATTTCGTTACAGCAAATAAAAATTTTTGTTTTAGACGAAGCAGACCGAATGTTGGATATGGGATTTATTAACGATGTTAGAAAAATTGTTGCAAAGTTGCCTCAAAAAAGACAAACGCTATTTTTCTCGGCCACTATGCCAGCAGATATTGTATTGCTGTCGCAAAGCATATTAAATAACCCTGTTACAATAGAAGTAGCAAGAGTTTCATCTGCTGCTGAAACTGTAGAGCAAGCAGTATATTTTGTTGAAAAAGCAGATAAAAGAGCGTTGCTTTTACATCTTCTGAAAAATAATGAAATTGAGTCTGCCCTTATTTTTACTGAAACAAAGTTTGGTGCAGATAAACTATGTTATGCATTAAAAAAAGAAAACATAAAAGTGCAGGCTATACATGGCAATAAATCTCAATCAGAAAGGCAAAAAGCTTTGTATAATTTTAAAAACAAAACTGTAAGAATTTTAGTTGCAACCGATATAGCAGCAAGAGGTATAGACATTGAAAGCCTTTCTCACGTAATAAACTTTGAGTTGCCAAATGTGCCGGAAACCTATGTACATCGTATTGGACGTACAGGCCGTGCAGGTGCATCTGGAAAAGCCATTTCATTTTGTGGAATAGAAGAAAAAATGTTGCTGCGCGATATAAATAAATTGATCGCGATTCCAATTCCTGTAATGAAAGATCATCCATATCAAATGGCTGATGCGGGATTAACGTTGCCTCCTAAACCGGCAATAAATTTTCGTTCTCTTGGCGGTGGCGGAAGAAGAAGTAAAGTTTTTATGCAACGATAAAAAGTTGTTTTTTCAACGCTTGATTAAAATTAATTTTTTACACCTGTTTTTAAAATATAAAGTATGATAGATTCGCGAAAATTAAGGGCAGGAAACAGAGTGTTTCATAATACATCAAGTTCAACAGTTACTGTTTTAAAAGTTGAAAATGATAAAATACTTTTAGATACATTTCCTAAAAGCAGCTATTTTTTAAATACAGAAATTTCGGGTATTCCTGTAACTGCTGCAATGTTATACGAATTATCTTTTACAAACGACGACGAAGTTGATACATATAGCGGGCATGGAATAAGTATTCATCTAAAACCTGATGGGTTTTTTTATGGATTAAGAATTGCAAAAAGCAGGGCTAAGATTGAGTATTTGCACGAACTTCAAAATTATCTTAGTGATTTTTATCTTACATTTAAACAGGAAACACGTTCTTTAAACTTAAGTCCGTTGTACAGTTAATTAATAAACATCTTTCACTTAAAATATAGCCATGGCAAAATCAAAAGAAACATTTGGTAAAAAAGAAAAAGAAAAAAAAAGGCTTAAAGACAGGCAGAATAAATTAGAGAAAATGGAGGAGCGAAAAGCTAATGTCAAAAAAGGAAAATCTTTAGATGAAATGTTAGCTTATATTGATGAAAACGGAAATCTTTCTTCAACACCACCAGATCCTAAAAAGAAGAAAGTATTTAGTGTAGAAGACATGCAAACAGGAGCTGCAAAACGCGAAGAAGAAGCGCCGGATGCAATTCGGGAAGGAGTTGTGAGTTTCTTTAATGATGCCAAAGGCTATGGTTTTATAAAAGATCTGAAAACACAGGAAAGCATTTTTGTACATATTAACCAGCTTTCCGAACCAATAAAAGAAAATAATAAAGTAAGCTTTCAGGTAGAACAAGGGCCTAAAGGATTGAATGCGGTAAACGTAAAAAAGACCAGTTAACGTTTTACATACATCAATAATAAAAACAACCGAAACATATTGTTAGTAATCTTATAAACTTTAACTGTGCAATAATAAAATAAAATAATTTAATTTATTATTGCACAAAGCAAAAAAATTGCATATATGACAAATGAACAAATAGATAAATTCTTATCCAATGATGGAAAGAGCAATAGTTTAGTTCGCATCAGTTTTAAAACCCGCAACTCTATTCAGGGCATTTTTATTCAGACACCAGATTTTAATGAACTTAAATCGAAGAATTTCTGGAGAATTGTATCTGAGGCAAATTTTGAACAATGGAAAAAATCTAAAGATTATAATTTGTGCCGCATGTTTAATGGTGCAGAGTTTACCAAACTTGCATCTGTTTAAATTTACCGGAAGCTTTATAAAAAACCAGCTTACAATCTTTTAAGGTTTGTAAGCTGGTTTTCTTTTTGGTAATGTGCCAATAAAATCACTGCATTTTTCACATCGAAATATTCAAGTTAGCTATAATAATATTTGGGTGCGGTAATTGTGTTGAGAACTGTATGGCAAATAATAATTCCACACACTTTACCCTTTCTGATAATACTCGTGTAGTTGTTAAAAAGGTATTGAACAACAAATTTGATTTTGAACTGATAATGCCAAATGGAAACAGGAAAACATTTCTTTGGTTTAATAATGCCATAAATAAACTTGGTGATAAAAAAGGAAACGTTGATCCTGTAATTACTGAAGCGGTCAACCAGTTTTTGGCAAAATCATAATAAGTACACTATTTTGTACAACGTTTTAACCTCTTGTTACACGGGATATTTATACATCAAAAATAGTAATTGCGTAAGTTTATAAATTGATATTATTAATCATTATTTATAATTTGTTTAATATTCGTTTATATGCGCAAGCACTTTAATTCTTTTACCGTTACATCTTTTTTTATTTTAAGTTTGATGGCAACGCATTTTTGCTTGGCCCAAAATATGCAAAAGCCGTTATTAAAAACAAACAAGTTTACGTTATATGCAGATAGCATTGTGCAGGGAAAATATACCGCTGCAATTTTATCATCAACACAACTAACTTCAAATTATCAAAGCAAAACCAACGAGTTTAAAAGCAATCATCTTACTTTTAAATTCAGTATTAACGGTAAGGATAATGAAATGCCTTCAGGCACAGATCACCAGTTTATTTGCGATGCAAAAGATGGCGCTTGTGTAAGTCCGGTTATAAAATTCGGAACTCAATTAAAAAATGTTAGTAATCTTAAAGACAATACGTATTTAAAACCCAATACAAAATTTACAATAAGTGTAGATATGAACAATGTGTTTGATGCTTTTAATAAGCAGGGTTATTACACATTATTCAATGGCAATAAAATGTACAAAGATGATTTTAAAGGCTTGTACATTGCTGGCAACACAGCGCCGATGATATGGGATTTCGACAACCTTGTTAATCATCCGCAGTTACAACTAAAAGATAAAAATGGTGATCATATTTATACAACTACATTAGTATTAAACGCTCAATCGGATGATAAAAAAACTAATTCTAAATGGGAGTTAACTAAAAATATTTCAGCATATCCGCAATACAAATCTCCGTACCCAATTTCAGATGCTTTGTATAATATGTCTTTAGAAGAAATGCTGAATGCAATTCAACCTGACAGCACTTTTAGAACGGGTAAAGAATGGGCTGGAGTTTGGACGAGAGACATCAGTTACAGCATTATTCTTTCAATGGCTTATATGCAACCGGAAGTTGCTATAAAAAGCTTGTTGAAAAAAGTAAATAAAAAAAATCGCATTATACAAGATACAGGAACCGGTGGCGCATGGCCTTGTTCAACTGATAGAATGATTTGGGCTGTTGCAGCGTATGAAGTGTATAAAGCTACCGGCAATAAAGATTGGCTAAAGCAAGCTTATACTATTATAAAAAATTCTATTGATGATGATGAGCATGTTGCTTATGATGCCACAACAGGTTTAGTAAGAGGAGAATCATCTTTTCTTGACTGGCGCGAACAAACGTATCCAAAATGGATGCAACCTGCAGATATTTATGAAAGCGAATGTTTAGGCACAAATGCAGTGCATTATGAAGCTAATATTGTATTGGCAAAAATAGCCACTATTTTAAATAATAACGATGTTGCAACAAAACATGAAGCCATTGCAATGCAAATAAAAAACGGCATCAATAAATATTTGTGGATGCCCGATAAAGGTTATTACGCACAATATTTATATGGCAGAAATTATAAAATTATTTCCCCGCGAAGCGAAGCTTTAGGCGAAGCCTTATGCGTAATTTTTGATATTGCTAACCAACAACAGCAAAAACAAATCGTATCAAAAATGCCATTTACTGATTTTGGAGTTACCTGCATTTATCCGCAAATACCTAATATTCCGCCGTATCATAACGATGCAGTCTGGCCTTTTGTGCAAACGTATTTTACATGGGCAGCAGTTAAAGCAAATAACCAAAAAGCAGTAATGCAAAGCATAGCAGATATTTATCGTGCGGCTGCATTATTTGCAACAAATAAAGAAAATTTTGTTGCTGAAAATGGTGATTTTGCAGGCACGCAAATTAACAGCAGCAATATGTTGTGGAGTTTAAGCGGCAACATAAGTTTAGTACATAAAGTTTTGTTTGGGTTGAAGTTTGAAGATGATGCGTTAAGTTTTCATCCTTTCGTTCCTGAAGCATTAAAGGGCGAAAGAACGCTTGATAATTTTAAATACCGCAATGCTGTTTTAAACATTACAATGAAAGGTTTTGGAAATGAAATTTCATCTTTTACAATAGATGGAAAGCCATCTTCAGCACATCAAATTTCTGCAGAAATTAGCGGAAAATATACGGTAGAAATTCAGTTATCAAACCCGGATGAAAATAGCCAGGACAATAAAATAAACAACAGCATTAACCTTCAACCTTTTTATTTTTCTGTGGCTGCACCTGAAGTTTTACTTGAACATAATATTCTGAAATGGCAACCAGTTAAAGATGCTGTTGCATATTCAATATTAAAAAACGGGAAAGCAATTTCATCAACAGAAAAAAATTCATTCAGCGTTACAAAAGATGTTCCTTGCGAATACCAGGTTATTGCTATTGATAAAAACAAAGTTCCTTCATTTGCCAGCGAACCAATGTTGGTGGCTGATGAAAAATATATTTCAACTTACCAGGCAGAAAATTTTGCACCAAAATCAGATTCTTTATTTAAAGGTTTTACGGGCGATGGTTTTGTTGAAACAAGTACAACATTAAACCACACATTATCATTCAATATAAATGTTGAGCGCGACGGTTTGTACAGTGTTGATTTTCGTTATGCTAATGGCAACGGCCCAATCAATACAGAAAATAAATGTGCCATCAGAACATTGAATGTTGATAATGCAGAAAGCGGAACAGTTGTACTTCCGCAACGCGGAAAAAATGAATGGAGCAATTGGGGTTACACAAACTCAGTACAAATAAAACTTACAAAAGGCAAGCATACAATTGCCCTAACATTTCAGGATTTTGATGACAATATGAATTTGGAAATTAATCAGGCAATGATTGATGCTATGAGAATAATTTTACTAAATTAAAAATGAATTATTAGAATAAGCCAAAGCCGCATTCATTATCTCACTTAATAATTTATAAGAATGAAGCTTTGCATTGAAATCATATACATGTGCTGCTACCATCAACTCATTAATACCTGTATGTGCAATAAATTTTTCAAGCTTTTGTTCAACGGTACCTGCGCTGCCAACAACAGAAGCGGAGAACGTTTGTTTAATTTGAGCAGCTTCCATTTCATTCCAGATAGCATTCATATCTTTTACAGGAGGTTGCAACAGGTTTCGTTTGCCACGAATAATACCTAAGAAAGCCTGGTAACTGGATGTAGCAATATATTCAGCTTCATCGTCTGTATCTGCAACAATAACATTTAAACATGCCATCATGTAAGGTTGCTGCAATTGATGAGATGGTTGAAATTGCTTTTGATAAATTGCAAACGCAGCTTCCATTTGTTGCGGCGCAAAATGGCCCGCAAATGCATAAGGCAAACCAAAATAGGCAGCTACGTAAGCACTGTCAGTACTTGATCCGAGAATCCATATAGGTATATCAATTCCTTCACCCGGAATTGCACGCACTTTACTGTTGCTGTTATCTGCTGAAAAATAAGTTTTCAATTCCTGTAATTGCTGCGGAAAATCTTCAGCGCTTAAATTATTATTTCGTCTTAAAACCATTGCTGTAAGTTGATCAGTTCCCGGTGCGCGGCCCAAACCCAAATCAATTCTATCAGGATATAAACTCGCTAATGTTCCAAACTGTTCAGCAATCACCAATGGTGAATGATTGGGCAACATAATTCCGCCTGAGCCAACACGAATATGTTTAGTGCCACCGGCAATAAAGCCAATCAAAACAGATGTAGCAGAGCTCGCAATGCTTACCATGTTATGATGTTCAGCCAACCAGTAACGTGTATAACCCAACGCTTCTGCATGTTGCGCCAGTTTAAGGCTCTTTTGAAATGTGCGCGCTGGATTTGAGCCTTCATTTACTGAAGCAAGATCAAGAATAGAAATTGGAATATTAAGTTGTTTATTGTTCATCGGTTATTTGCTTAGTGTAAAGGTAAAACAGATGTTCAGGTTACCGTTATCTAAAAGAATACTTTCACTTCAATAAAAGTTAAGATTCAATTAGTTGTAATGAAAAGTTAGAAACTAACGCAATAGTGGAATTAAAAATCTACATTAATTCTTTTACCACATTTTTTATGGTTCTTGGTTTGCCCAACGTGTAGTAATGCAAAACAGGTACGCCGAATTTTTTCAGTTCTTTACTTTGTTCAATAAGCCATTCTGTACCAACTTTTTCACAGTCTTCATCATTTTTACAACACATAATTTCTTCAGAAAGTGATGTAGGAATATCTACATGAAAAATGCGCGGCAATACGGATAATTGTTTGCGGCTTGTAATGGGTTTTAATCCTGGAATAATGGGAACATTAATATCGTTGTCACGACATTTTTTTACGAAGTCAAAAAACTTTTGATTATCAAAAAACATTTGCGTCATAATATATTCCGCGCCGCATAAAACCTTTTCTTTTAAACGCTGCATATCAATTTCAGGATTTGGAGCTTCAAAATGTTTTTCAGGATAACCTGCTACGCCAATACAAAATTTTGTTTTGCCGCCGTCGCGAATATCATCATCCAAATAAATACCGCTGTTAAGATTTACAATTTGTTTCAGCAACTCATTTGCATAGCGGTTGCCATCCGGTTCAGGTTCAAATGAGGCTGCATTTTTTTCCGCATCGCCACGAATTACCAATACATTATCAATACCTAAAAAATTCAAATCAATCAACGCATCTTCAGTTTCTCTTTTCGAGAAACCTCCGCAAATAATATGTGGAACTGCATCTATTTTATAATGATTCATTATTGCTGCACAAATGCCAACAGTTCCCGGCCGCTTACGTACGTCCACCTTTTCAAAGCTGCCATCTTTTTTCTTTTTAAAAGCGGTTTCGCTGCGGTGATAAGTAACATTTACCCACGAAGGCTTGAACTCCATTAAAGAATCGAGATGATCATAAATTGAATTAATGCTCTTGCCTTTTAACGGAGGCAAGATTTCAAAAGAAACAAGCGTGTCTTTCGCGTTGCTGATATGCTCTGTTATTTTCATTTAAAAAAAGTGATGCAAATGTAGTTTGTTCTTTTATCTTGACATAAAAGAACAAAAATGCCATGAAAGAATAATAAAACGCATTTCTGCATTTCGCCTTTTATTGTTGCTTTCGTGTGTTGTGCCTTG
>JBDUEO010000031.1:0-14025 GCA_040002335.1 Parafilimonas sp.
ATATCACATCTTTTTTTACCACAAATTTCACGCAGCAGATTATTTATTTATATGCGCTGAAAATTCAAAAGGCAAAACAAACGATTCAAAAAGCAATTCGCGCATTAAACGACAACAGGAATTTGTGCGAAGATTTTGTAAGCATTGATACAGTGCTCGATGAAGAGATTGCTATTTGCTGCGACATTGATGTAAAGCCTTCTGCAGATATTGATGAAGTGCAGGCGCAGGTGCTGTATGCCATCGAAGAATACCTGAATCCAACGGTACAATTTTATACACTTGATGAACTGGTGACCAAAGGCAAAACAACAGATGAAATTTTTGAAGGGCCAAGATTGAATCATGGCTTTATTGATACGGATGAACTGGAAGCAGCACAATTGCGACAGGAAATTTATACTTCAGATATCATCAACAAGTTGATGGATATTGACGGCGTTACTGCAGTTCGAAATTTCAGAATGACAAAATATAATTCTGACGGAACACCGAATCAAACACTTAAAGGTAAAGCATGGTGCATGCCTGTTTCGCCCTGGCATAAACCTTTCTTGTCTGAAACAAAATCTAAAATTATTTTCTATAAAAACCAGGTCACTTATTTGCCTTCACTTGCTGAAGTAAGAGATACTTTAAAATGGCTTCGTGCCTCAGGCATGCGTAACAAATTAAACGGCCATGAGCAGGATATTCCGTTGCCCGATGGAATGTTTACACAGCTTGATACTTATACATCTGTTGAATATCTTTTTCCTGTTACCTATGGCATTGGAAAAGCAGGCTTGCCCTCAGATGTGTCGGATGAACGAAGAGCTCAGGCAAAACAATTGAAAGCTTACCTGTTATTTTACGATCAGTTGCTGGCTGATTTCTTTTCTCAATTAAAAAATGCAGCTTCATTATTTTCGGTTGATGAAACTGTTCAAACTTACTATGCCAACTTTTTAGATTCAATAAAAGACATCAATGACATTTATGCAAAGAACGGATCAACCAATTTATTGCAGCAATTATTACAACAACAGGATTCAACTGTTTCGACGGCAAACGCATGGCAGAAATTGTATGAAAACAATACAACTTTTCTTGACAGGCGCAATCGTTTTCTCGATCATTTAATGTCAAGGTTTGCAGAATCTTTTAACGATTATGTTTTGCTGATGTATTCATTAAATTTTCAAACGCAACAGGTTTCGAAAATCACGCCGTCTGAATTAATAAATGATAAGATCAATTTTGTGAAAGATTATCCGCAGCTTAGTTATGAAAGAGCCAAAGCATTTAATTCTTTTCCACAGAATGATGATTTCACTGTTGATACACCGAGACTGTGGGACACAGATAATGTATCAGGCTTAGAAAAGAAATTGTGCAGGCTTGGTGGTTTTGATGATCCAACATCCAGTATAAAAAGTTTCTTCCGGCGCTTTTTGTATTGCATCAATAATGCAACCATTGTAACAACAGGAGACACGCCGCCTAAATACAATTTTATATTTACCAATACGAACGGAGACACGATAACATCATATTTTTATGATGGAACTACTGCTGAACAAAACATGTACAAAGTGCTTATGCAGGTAGTTGATTTTTTCCTCGCAGAAACAAATATTGGTGTAAAAGAAACAGCAGGCAACTGGCAGGTTTTAGTGGCAGATAATAATGGAAATATATTAGCTACCGGAAATGATTTTTCTTCAGAAGCTGAGGCAAATGTTTCGTTGCAATTATTTATTTCAGAATTTAATGCGGCCTGCGGCGATAATGATGGATTACATCTTATAGAACACATTTTGTTAAGGCCACGAGTGGCGGCAGACTCAACAAAACCATTTTTGTTAGCACCGGTTTGTCTTGATAAGGATTGTGACTTTTGCGGCGAAGAAGATCCGTATTCTTTCCGCATGACGATTGTGTTGCCTTATTGGCCGGCACATATTCGCAGCATTGCTTTCCGCGAATATTTTGAAGATATTGTTCGTCGCGAAATACCGGCGCATACAATCGCAAAAGTTTGCTGGTTGAGTGATGCATCAATGTATGATTTTGAACCAGCTTACAAGAACTGGCTAAGTGCTTTGGCCGGCTATTTATTTGATCATACAATGGCAATCAGTAAAACAAATTTTCAAATAGCGAACGATGCATTGCTGAGTTTGCTTTTCAATTTACATAGCGAATATCCTTTGGCAACATTGCATGATTGTTTCGAAAATGGCGACACAAACCCTGTGGTGTTAGGTAAAACAATATTGGGATCTTTTAAAAATTAATGTTATGGCAAATCCTTACGAGTACATCATTTTTGAACCAGACCAGGTACTTACAAATGATAACCTGAATGAAACGTTCAATTACCTGGATCAGCAAAATCGCTGGACACGAAATAAGCTTATTGGAATTGGTATTGTGTGTGGCTTTGAAATCATAAGCTCGCCGGGTACAATTGAGATAACAAAAGGTTGCGGTGTTACATCGCAAGGTTATTTGATATTGCAGGATGACAAGGTTTGCAAATACTACCTGCCGTATGTTGTTCCTGCGCAGCCAACAGATCTGTTGTTTGATTATCCTGGAACTGACCTTCCTTTTTATCAACCTAGTTATTCTGGTAAAAATATTTTCCAGTTAATAACAGCTGATGAACAAAAAGCGCTTGATCCGGATCAGCAAATAGATGCATTGCCGCTTTCTACTGCTACTTTTTTAAGTGACTATGTAGTTGTTTTATTTCTTGAAGCAACAGAAATTGATTTGAAGAACTGCGACATGTTTGATTGCAATAATAACGGCGAAAAAATAGCTTTCAATGTAAGAATGTTGCTGGTTGCTAAAAAAGATTTGCCTGGCGTAACAACTGTTTTTAACAACGGAACAACTACAACAACAAATACATTAACGAACCTGCCGCATGAAATATATTTCAAACGATTTAATGTTCCATATACAAACCTGCAAACTGCCAACGATGTAATTAATGCTTTCGCGAAACTGGTTGATGATTTCACTTTAACGCGTGTGGCAAATGCATACATAGTAGCTTATGAAAAATATAAACTGGTATTAAATGAAACCGGCAATCCATTTACCGGATTGCTAAAACAATTACAAACGCAGAGAGATAGCATTTTAAAAAGCAATAGTGTATTCATTCAATATTTTTATGATTTTATTGATGATCTTATAAAAGCGTATTACGAGTTTACAGTAAAAGTCTCAGGCATTATTTCAGCATGTTGTGCTGATGAAAATTTGTTCCCGCTTCATCTGGTTTTAGGAGAAGCTCCTGTAAGTACAAACTCGTACAGCACTAATGCATATCGCCAGTATTTTATTTATTCGCCACTGTTCAACAAAGGTTATGGAGAAACATCAGAAGCAGTTTTTCTTTTTAAAAAAATGACATTGCTCACAAAGGAATTTACCATTTTATCTCAGCAAACATTTGCGAATGCTTTAATTAAAGTTACACCAAGTCAATACGAACATTTGTGGCTTTCGCAGCGCGCCATTCCATATTATTACCAGGTAAATGATAGCGGCAATGAATTGTATAAATCGTGGAGTTATTATAAAACAAGTCATGGAAATGCAGCTTATAATTTAGGATACAATGCCTATTTATATAATTCAAATGATGCAGTCATCAATCCTTTATTGTATGATATTGAATACTATAATTTTTTCAGGATTGAAGGGCACATCGGCAAAAATTATACAGATGTTTTGAATGATCTTGTCTCAAAAATTCAAAATTATAATTTGCCTTTTGATGTAGTAGCTGTACAGGCTGGCGGTGACGAAACAACCGTTTCTGATGATGAACCCCAATGCAGTTTCCAGGATTTGAATTCAATGTTTAATGTGTTGAGAAGTGATATATATTGTTTGCTTGGAAAGCTGATGTGTTATGCCGCAAACCAAACGTATGATCCTCCAATAATCCTTACACATATTCCATTCAACTTTGAAAATATTAATGCGGCAAACGCAAACGAAGCAAAGGTAGTTTCTAACGAAAACACAGCTAATGCTACTGTAGCTGCGTCTGCTTTTGAAGCTGCTTCCAATTTTACACTTGCAAATAATCTACTTGTAAATAATGCTTTTTTCAGTAACTTTTTCGTATATCAAAAAAGTACATTTTTAAAACAACAAAGTTGTTATCCAACACTTGCAGATAATAGTGCTGGAAAATTTTATGCCCAACATGTACCATCAGGAACTTATTTTTTCTCAAGCTTTGATGCTACAAATCTTTCAAATAACTTTTTGACTATTGTTGATCTTATTGAAGAAGTGATAAGCTCGCTTTATTTCGCAAGCCTGTCTTTAGTAAACATAGATAATTTTTCAACAAAGTTTACTGATCTTCAAAACTATTTGCTGCAATTAAACAATGTTTTTCTTCAATTTGAAAGCGACCAGAAACTGCAAAATTTCTTTACTGATTTTGAAGAGAAAATGGATTTGTTTGATGAAATAATTGACAGTTGTTTTATTGATCAATTATCCTCACTTAAAAACGAATATAATGAAAGAGTAAAGCTGATAAAGCAGCAGATGTTGTTTCCAAATTATTATAATAGTCACAGAGGCCTTGAACATAAAGCCGGTGTACCTAAAGGCGGAACTTTTGTAATTGTATACAATGTGCCTGCACCTAAGCGAACAACGAATACAATTTCATCTAATGCTAATGCGAATATTGCTGCGGCAAATAATTTGTCAAAAACTTTTGTACAAAGCAGCCTTACAACAGAAGAATTAACGCAACGGTTACAAGTATCGTTCAGTGATGTAATCGCAAAAGACCCGGGCTTTATCAACCGCGCTATTTCAATTTTAGCACCTTCATTTACTGCTATTGCATCTACACCGGTTATCCCTGATTATGCGGTAATCGCAGATTTTTATTTGCCTTATTTATGTTGCAGCGACTGCGCACCCATCAACTATATACTCACAACGCCAAAAGATGATGTTGTGTTCGATTTGCAGCCAACTAAATTCTTATTTAATGATGCACACAACTATCCGTTTACAACGAATGCAAATGTAACGCCGGCTGATTTTGATGCCACGACAAATCCAGGCAATCTTAATCTTGTAATAGATAACAATAAATTGAGTTTACATCCGGCAATGGATATTAAATCAACATTAACTACAACGCTTACTTATAAAACGGTAACTATTCAGCAAATAATAATTGTAGTTCCTGATGCCTCCTTTACAGTGAATATTACTACTGATGTAACCGGTGCAATTTTGGTGGCGCTTGCTGCAAAACATACCGACGCCACAACTTATGAATGGATCGTGAACGATAAGGATGGTGTTTTTGAAAGCAAACCAAATCCCACGCCAGTTCCTTTTAGTACGTTGCAAAAAGTTTTTGATTCAAATGAATTCAGGATTGAATTTATTATAACCTATGTTATTAATGATGTCACTTCAGGCGATGAGAAAAAAACATTACTCACTTCAGATTTGATCAAGAAAAATTTAAATAAAGGCCCCTTTGAACCGATTTATACAGATGCATTCAACCAGCTTGCAACAGGTTCACAAATTACTTCAGCCAGTATAGATACTGTATCAACAAAAGCAGAAATAGTAACAAAAAAAACAATAGCTAAATCAAATGTTACTGCAAAAAAAGCGACTGCTGTTCAACCAGCAATAAGAAGTACTAAAATTGAATCACAAAGACCGGAAGTAAGTACCAAAGAATCGGCTGTTAAAAAAGATTCTGTAGTACCTAAAAAAGTGATTCCAAAAAAACGAAATAAGAAACCATGAAAAACTTGCTATTTTTTATTAGTATTGCTTGTGTGCTTAATGTAAGTGCGCAGGTAAGCAAGCCTGCCATTAAAGCTGTAAATAAAATAAATTTAAGTTGCAACGGATTACCTTCTGGCAGTATCTCAATAATTGCATCTAACGGGCGTATTCCATATATGTACTCTGATAATGGCGGCGTTACGTTTCAGGCTTCCAATAGTTTCACAAATCTCAGCGCTGGTGTTTATACTGTATTGATAAAAGATGCGATCAATCAATTTAGCGATTCACAAAAAGTTGAAATAACGCAACCTTCGAAATTAGTGCTGCATTGTACGGGAAATATGCAATGCGGTAACAATTCCGGAATGGTGAGTGTAAGTGTTTCGGGCGGAACGCCGCCTTACAATTATTCATGGAATGCAGGCACACAAACAAATAGTCAAACGCAAACAGGATTGGCCGCCGGCGTTTATATTGTAACGGTTTTTGATGCCATGCAATGCAGCGATACATGCAGCGTTGTATTAGTTCAGCAAGGTTCATCAACCTCAACATATAAAGTGGGTGACTCTATTTCTTGTGGCTACATATTTTATGTAGACCCAAATCCGGATTCTGCTCATCCTTGTTCAAGGCACTATCTCGTTTGTTCTTATGCAGATCAAAGCAATAGTGTTACATGGTATAATTCGGCTTATACATATCAAATAACAAATGCAGCCACAGATATTTTATTTGATAGAAAAAATGCTTTGGCAATTGATTCTTTTTCACTGGCTGCAAACACTTGTTCCACATTCACGACAGATAGTTGCACAGGTTGGTATTTGCCTTCTAAAACAGAACTTGATTCTATGTATACAAACCTTTCTGCAAAGAATATTGGAAGCTTTGCAAAAGAAGGTTATTGGAGTTCAGTGGAAGGTTCTAAAAGACATAATGCATGGATAGTAGATTTTCTTAACGGCAGAGAAATTCAAAATGATAAATCAAATAAATACCATGTACGCGCAATTTGCGATGTATGGCTGCCAAATAAATAATATAGTTTAATTTTTTAAATAGTAAATGCATGTCATTACACATCATCCATAAACAAAAAGTGATCTTAAACATCAACAGTATGGATGATGCGTTCAACTATCAAAATACCGTAAGTAAGTTATTCGCGAATGGTTTATCGACAGCTATTGAACAATTGTTGGATGAATTAGATACGCCAAACACAGTAACAAGAATTGATGAATTAAAAGTTGATCTTGGAGAAATAATCGGTTCAGGATTTAACCAGCAGTTTAAAGATAAATTATTGGATGGTTTGAAAAATTCCATAACAACTGCTCAAAGAAATCCTGGCAAGAATGCAACAATAATTAAACAGTCTGCGTCACTGAAAGATGGCTTCATTCATTTTATAAAAAGAGGCACATTCCCCTGGTATATTGAAGCAAAAAATATGGCTGCATTTGAAGCTTGTTTGTTTTCAACATGGAATGATGCTGACTGGAAATCTATTACTGACTGGCTTCAGGATAATTTCGGTAAAACAATCATTGAAAGGCTTGTATGGCAATTCTCAAATAATTTTTTAAAGCAAATACTTTCCACTTCATTGTCAGAAGTAATTGATGACCAAAATTGCCTGATGTTATTGAATGATCTGCAATATTTAAATAACAGGTTAGAAAATAAAAATCAGTCTTCGAAAGAATTTCTTACTCAAACTTTCAGCTTTGTTTTTCACGCCAATAAATCTTATTCGCTTAATACTTTAATTGCCGATCAAATACTTGAAGCAGTTAAAAATGAAAATGCATCATTTAATAAATATTATGATGACATTGTAAGCAACATTAAAACAGATATTATCACAACAATCGTAAACAACATAGAATTCTTACTTGAAAAGCAAGTGTCGCTAAATCATGTATCAGCTAACGACATATTAATTAAAGACAAAGAAAAACTTAATGAGATTTTAATAAGTGACCATTTGAATGAAACGCAGGCAGGTAAAAAAATAGAATCGTCCAAATCATTAAAAAACAAAAATAAATCTTTGGCTGATGATACGGAGCCATTAGTCATACATAATTGCGGCATCGTTTTATTGCATCCTTTTTTACAATCCTATTTTGAAGAATTATTGTTGATCAGAAATAAAAGCTTTGTTTCTGATGATGCGCAAAAAAAATGCATTCTTTTATTACACTATTTAAGTACTGGAATTAACGAAGCAGAAGAATTTGATCTTGCGTTAGAAAAAATTTTATGCGGATACGCTTTAGAAGAAACACTTCCGACAACAATAAATTTAACGCAGCAGCAAATAGACGAATCAGCAAAATTGCTTGAAATAGTTATTAATTATTGGTCGCCATTGAAAAACACTTCGGCTGAAGGATTACAAAAAACTTTTTTACAAAGAGAAGGCAAGTTGGGCGCTAAGGAAAACGGTTGGCAATTAACTATAGAACAAAAAACAGTAGATATTTTACTAAACAAATTACCGTGGGGATTTTCAACTATTAAACTGCCATGGATGAAAGATATGTTAAGTGTTAACTGGTGTTAAGCCTAAATGATTTTTTTATGTACACTGCTGAAAATAAAAAAAATAATTCCACTGCAACATTGCACAATAACGCTGCAGAAAAATTACCGTTTTTCCAGCCGAAACTGTCTGTTAATCAACCGAACGATATATACGAACAGGAAGCAGATGCAATGGCCGATAAAGTAATGGGGATGCCAGTAAATGATCAGCCCTTCTTTTTTTCTAAATCACTTTCTGTTTCTCATGTACAACGTAAATGCGCACACTGCGAAGAGGAAGAAAAAAAGTTGCAGAAAAAAGAAGATCAAACCATCATTCAAAAACAAGATGATGATGAAAATAAACAAACTGCTTATCAATTGCCACCATTGGTTCCGCCTCTTTCGTTACGACCGCCATTTGATGCTGTAGATTATTTAGGCATGCGCCAACCTTTTATGAATCGCGGTCTAATGTTTCCTGGCAGTTATATGAATTCTGCCACACAAGAATGGGCAAGGCAATATGGAATGTATTCACAATTTGGCGCGGGCAATGCAATTGGAAATTCGTTTGTTGGAGGCGCTTTAAATTTCTTTGGTGTAACACCACCTGGCGGTGATTGGAATGCATGGCTTGCAAATAATACGACACCAATGGCTGTTGATTCTGCGCTATCGCACGACTTTCCAAATATGAATGAACAGGAGGAAAGACGTGGTGGATTACCGGCACCACACATGTTTAATTTGCCCGCGCTGCATTTTAAAAAAGAAAATAGTTCAGAACACAGCACAGATGTTGAAGCATTATTAAACACGGAGAAATATTTAAATAAATTATCCGGTGGCAAACCTTTGGGCGAAGAAGATAAAAGTTTTTTTGAATCGAGAATAGGCTATGATTTTTCTGACGTAAAAATACATAACGATAGTAGCGCGAATCAATCAGCTGAAAGTGTAAATGCACTTGCTTACACGAACGGTAATAATATTGTATTCGGGAGCAATCAATACCAACCAAACACTGATAGCGGCAAACACTTGCTTGCTCACGAGTTAACACACACTATTCAACAAAAATCTTCAGTTAACATAGTTCCTGTACAAAGAACAATTGGTGATGGCCATGATCTCACTTCGCGAAGATTTGCAGGCGATGCAACATTAGAAGATGTGTATGATAGCAATGCGCAGTTATCAAGAGGCAGCATAGGTGATTCAGTAACAAAAGTTCAACATGCATTACAGGATGACGGTGTTTTTCTTCCGTTGTTTGGTATTGATGGAAATTTTGAAGCAGAAACAGAAAGAGCAGTAACTACCTATCAACGACGTAAAAGCATCACAACCGATACAGCCGGTCACGTTGGTGTTGCAACAATTACAGCGCTCAATAACGATTTTCCAACAGTAACAGATTCGGCAGCAACATTATCGCAAAATCCCGCTGACGTTGCTTGCATAGAAGCGATACTTTGTCCGTGGAACCGCGCTTTAATTAATGACTTTGCAAGTGGAAAGTTCCATGTTATTTTAGTTGACAGGTTATTTTGGGCAGACGAAAAATTTGATGGTACAGGATGGGTGCCGAATCCGATGGAAGGCGCTGGCGAAACAAGCAGCGGCACTATACGTATTCGTTCAGTTGACAGGTGCGATACAGTGGCACAGGCTCTTTATCATGAATACCAGCATGCACGTTCTCCGCATCGCCTGCGATCAGCATCGTGGGCAGATGAAGAAAAAAATGCTTACACAATTGAAACAGCATGGAGTATCAGCCGCGGATTAACACCGGATCCATCTCTTGTAACAACAGATCCGGCAACCGGTGCTCAAACAGTGAACCCGGCAGGCGTTCAATCACAGGTTGGCACATATCCCGGAATGGTGGCCGGCGCAGGCGAAGAAGTAATTGCGAAAGTTGGAGCCGATCATGTTCGCGTACGCAGAGCAAATGGAACTGTCTATGAAAGAGCGGCTGCAAACGGTGATACAGTTCCAGGTTCAAGGCAGGTGGTAAATCCAAGACCTGTTGCAGCCACATCGTGGATTTGTCCTTAAAAAATAAACATGAAAAAAATTTCAATAGAAGGAATGCTGGTAACCAAAGAATATTATGCCACGGAGAAACCTGCAATATCTCATGGCAATTTTAAAATTAGAAACAATACTGAGAAAGACTTGCACCTGACCGGTATTGAAGTTAAGGTGTTATCAAAGGAGGAACAAATTAATGTGCCCCTTTTTTATCTCTACCGCCTTCCTGATTATAGCGAAATTGATAGTAATGATTTTAAGGTAAATAAGCAGGAAGAGCTGACAGTTGATGTTAGCTTTCCCTTTATATTTAAATATGCCAATCCATTTAATGAAATAAAAGTTGGTTTATATTTTAAAATTAACGCTACACAATTTTCAGCTTTTTCAGTTGTAAAAATTATCATTCGGAGTCAATCGTAAAAAACGCATAAGATGCAAGCTTTTAAATGAAATTCATTGCAAAATCATTACTCAAATATCATCACTTTAATAAATTACCTGGCTTCATTATTAGAGCAACGGCTTGATATTTTTTTTGGAAAAAGTGAATCAACCGTTCTTACTTATCCGCAAATAGAATTAATCAATGATGAATCTTTTTTAAGCAAATTATTTTCACGCGAAGATTTGTCAACAGAAGAAAAAATAATTTTTCTAATCGCATTCCTTCTGCATATTCAACCCAATTTCTTTGATAACATTATTCAGCAATATTTACCGAACGGCGGCGACTTTGCAGAGATTGGTGGCGTTAAAGCAACCAATCAAAGAAGCATGTTGCCAACAGGAGAAACAGCGCAATTTATTTTGGCGGGAAATAATATTGAACAACGATTGAACATTCAACATTATTTGTTAGGAGAGAGCGATCTGATAAAAGAAGGAATTATTGCATTAGAAAAAGTAAAAGAAGGTGAGTCGTTAATGAGCGGAAGAATTATACTGAATGAAGATCATTTAATTTCTTTGCTAACAAATCAGGAAGCAGACATAAAATTTGGTACTGACTTTCCGGCTAAAAAAATTTCAACAAAAATGAATTGGGATGATGCGGTATTGAACAGTGTTACTGCAAATCAAATAAATGATGTAATGATTTGGATGCAGTACAACGAAACATTAATGCATGATGATGTAATGAAGAGAAAAATAAAACCAGGTTACAATGTTTTATTTTATGGGCCATCAGGAACCGGAAAAACGCTCACAGCAACTTTGTTGGGGAAACAATTAAATAAAGATGTTTATAGAATTGATTTGTCGCAGGTTGTTTCAAAATACATTGGTGAAACAGAAAAAAATCTGGAGAAAGTTTTTTCAAAAGCAGAGCATAAAAACTGGATCTTATTTTTTGATGAAGCCGATGCATTATTTGGCAAACGCACCAACGTGCAAAACGCACATGATCGTTATGCCAACCAGGAAGTAAGCTATCTTTTGCAGCGGATTGAAGATTACAGCGGCCTAATAATATTGGCAAGTAATTTTAAAAATAATATTGATAGCGCTTTTGTGAGGCGCTTTCACTCCATGGTTTATTTTCCAATGCCTGACTTTAAAGAACGGTTTATTCTTTGGCAAAAATGCATGCCGGCAACTATTAAAACAGAGCCTTCTCTAAACCTTAATGAACTGGCGAATAAATATGAAATAACCGGTGCGTCTATTTTAAACGTGATGCATTATGCATTGCTTAAAACATTAGCCGTAAATGATTCTTTTATAAGACAGACCGATATTCTTGAAGGTATAAGGCGTGAACTGTGCAAAGCTGAAAGAACGATGACGTAAATATGCAGATGCCGGCAAGTAGAAATATCGAACAAAAAAAGACGGTTAATTAACCGCCTTCTTTTTTGCATTCATACGAATCTTATCCTTTCTTATATTCTTTTATTACTTCTGAATTTCCGTTGAATACTCTTACCGTTTCTATTTTTTTGTCGTTACCAATATGCACCAGGTAAATGCTGTTATTATCTGTTGGAAGAACTACTTCTTCAACGCCGATAATATCAAAATCTGTATATGTGTTTCTTACCATTCTGCTTACATCTTTTGGCAAAGAAGAAGCATCGTAACGTTTAACGGTATACAACAATTTACCTGATTTGTTATAAATGGGCGTTTCTGTTATTGCAACAGGTGTTTTTATTTCTTTGTTTGTTGCAGTTAAATTTTCAATATTTATTGATGTGGTTTGCGCTTTTGTTTGTAAGGTGAAGCCTGCTGAAAGCATTACAGCTAAAATGGCGGCTAATGAAATCTTTTTCATGTTATGTGTTTTTGTTTTAATTTTTATGAAGTTGTTTTCGTTCACAAGTCAAAACTACTTGCACAATGCAGCCAGTAAAAGATAAAAACGACTATTGTAAATATTTTGTCGGCAAAAGCAAACAATAAGCAGGTAATAAGCGTACTTTTTTTTAAAGTATCGGTAAACAAATGTAATTTATGCGGAGTAAATAATTGTTTATCTCCAGATGCTTTTTAATGCTGCAAAATTCAGATTGTCTATTTTAATTGTTTGCGTGCTTTTTAATTGTATTTTATTAAATGGCTTTGAAGGAAAATATATTTCCGTCATAACGCTTAAACCATCATCTGCAAATAATTCTACAGAACTTACATCTGCAACAATGGTAACATGAATATTTGCAGCATTTGAAATTCTGGGTGCAGAGCGATCAATATTGAAGCTTTTTTCAAAGTTAGTGGCACCGGATTGTGCTCGGTTAATGTAATATTGATGTTGCGGATCATTATAACCAATAACGATTGATTCGTTTGAATCGTTTGAAAAAACAACAGAAAAACTTTTTGCATCCTCTACATTAAAATCCAGCTTGCAAGGAAGTTGCATGTCGTTTATTTGTTGCGAAAGATCAAGCGATTTATTAACTGTAATATTTTGAAAATATTGTTGACTAAATGCAATGCTGTTTAACTCAACAACCGGTTTTGAAGAAATGTACATTTCGTTACCAACATGCACAAGACTCAGGTTTCGCGGTATAGTCATAGCACTTCGCCATGCTTGTGAAGGCACAAGCTGGCCATAACTCCAGTTGCTCATCCATCCTAAAAAAATTTTTCTATTGTCTGTATTATTCCATGTTACGCCTGCATATTCATCGGGCCCATAATCAAGCCATTTTGTACTGTTGTCTGATGCTGTAAATGTTTTACCATCAAAATCGCCAATAAAATATTGTGTTGCAGAACCGCCATTTGGGCCGCCCGGATTTATATTAACAATCAATGCCCAAACCTGTTTGCCATTATCATCAAACGAAATTAAATCGGGGCATTCCCATACGCCGCCGTGTGCGCCAATATCTTTACCAAATTCACTTTCCAACGTCCAGCTTTTTAAATCAGGTGATGAATAAAACGCAATATGATCTTTCACAGCAAGTGTCATTATCCATTTATTACCGGTATTGTACCACATTACTTTCGGGTCGCGGAAATCTGTAATACCGGGATTTTTCAAAACGGGATTGGCTTTATATTTTACCCATGTTTTACCCGCATCATTACTATAAGCAATACTTTGATTCTGAAAAGTATTTGTATGCGCACGTTCGCCTGCCGTATCATGTTGTGTAAATATTGCAATTAGCGGCGGCTTTCCTTTTATGCCTA
>JBDUEO010000032.1:0-13595 GCA_040002335.1 Parafilimonas sp.
TAATTACTTGTAATGTTTCATTAATCATATCAGTATTTATATCCAAATGTGTAACAATTCTTATTTGCGTTTTTGAAATAGCAATCACAAGAATATTATGTTTTTTAAATTCCTGTGCCAACGATGCAGCCGTGTATTTTCCGTTCACTTCAAATACTAAAATATTTGTTTCTGCAGGCATAATAGCTGTAATAAAATCTTTTTGCTGCAAAGCATTTGCCAATTGTTTTGCGTGATTGTGATCTTCTTTCAATCTGTCAATATTATTTTCCAGCGCATATATGCAGGCTGCAGCTAAATAACCGGCCTGCCGCATTCCGCCACCAAAAACTTTTCTTATTCTTCTTGCTTTTACAATATTTTTTTTTGATGAAAGAAGTACGCTGCCAACCGGCGCGCCCAAACCTTTACTCATACAAATTGAAATGCTGTCAAAAATTTTTCCGTAATCTTTTGGAGATTCATCTTTTTCAACAATCGCATTAAATAATCTTGCGCCATCTAAATGAAAACACAACTCATTTGTTTCGCAGATTTTTTTTATTTGTTTGATGTCTTCAAAATCATAACAACTTCCACCGCCGCGGTTTGCCGTATTTTCAAGCGAAACCAATTTTGAAACTGATTTGTAGATATCGTTTTTGTTATTGATGGAAATTTCAACTTGTTCAGCCGTAATTTTTCCATTATTGCCGTTAATTAAATTAACAGAGCAACCTGAATTAAAAGCAATTCCTCCACCTTCGTATTGGTAAATGTGCGAAAGTTTATCGCAAATAATTTCATCGCCGGGTTGTGTATGGCTTTTAATAGCAATTTGATTAGCCATTGTTCCGCTTGGGCAAAAAATGCCTGCTTCCATACCAAATATCGAAGCCACTTTTTCTTCTAATGCATTCACAGTTACGTCTTCGCCAAAAACATCATCACCAACTTTTGCCTGCATCATTGCCTGCAACATTGCCGGCGTTGGTTTGGTAACAGTATCGCTGCGAAAATCTATCATTCGTGCGAAGATAAAGGCAACAGCATTTAATAAGGTTGTAAAATTATGCTACAACAAAGCAGGTAAATGCGAAAAGATATCATTGTACGCTTTTCGATATAAGCGTTGCAATTTTTAAGTAAAACAATAAACATAGATTTGCCGCATTGCTTTTGTATGAAGAAATGTATTGCACTATTTATCTTTTTATTGTGTTTATCCGCATCTTGCTTTGCTGCTTCTGATTCGTTATTGATCGCTTTAAAAAAAGCAATTAACGAAGAACCAAAGTATGATGCGTTGAAAAAAAAAGAAATAAACCAGCTAAAGCAAACATTAAACGCTAAACATTTTGCACCGCCTGCTGTTTTATTTAATTTGAATGAACAATTATATGAAGCATACAAAGTATTTAATTACGATTCTGCTTATTTGTATGCAGGTAAAATGCTTCAAATTGCAAAAGCTGAAAATGCAGAAGACCTTGTAAGAATTTCCAAATTAAAGTTTGCATTTATAATGCTTTCTTCAGGTTTGTACCGCGAAACATTTGATACGCTTCAATCCATTAATGTTACCAATAAACCAGATTCAATAAAAGCAGAATATTATACTTTGCTTGGAAGATATTATTACGACCTGGCATATTATGATTTTGATAATTATCATTCTGTTGATTACGATATTACCGGATCAAAATATATTGACTCAGCTTTATCTTATTATCCCGATGATTCTTTCGAAAAAAATTATTACAGCGGCTTGCGGTTTTTTAAAAAAGACAGTCTTGACAAAGCCACTGTTTTTTTTGAAAAACTAATGGAAGATAAACGCCTTTCCGAACACGAGATAGCATTAACTTCATCTACTTTAAGCGGCATTTGTCTTCAAAAAAATCAACCACAAAAGGCAATTGACTTACTTATTATTGCTGCCATTGCAGATATACATAGTTCAACAAAAGAAGTGCTGGCCATTTTAAATCTTGCTGAAATGCTTTACCAAAACGGTGATGTTGAAAATGCTTCTATGTTTATAGAAAAGGCAATACAATATGCAGATTTTTACGGCGCACGGCAACGCAAAGTGCAGGTAAGCGCTATTTTGCCGTTGATAGATAATGAGAAAATCCGGTCAACCGAAGCGGAAAGAAAATTTGCCATTCAATATGGAATTGCAGTTACACTTTTTGTAATTGTACTGGCTGTTTTAATTGTTGTAATAAGAAAACAGGTTAAAAAACTGCAGGCTGCAAAACAGGTTATTACCGAAGCCAATATTATGCAACGTCACATAAACGAAAAACTGGAAGAAGCCAATAAAATAAAAGAAGAATATATTGGTTACTTTTTTAAACTGGATTCAGAATATTTTGCGCGCCTCGATAAATTAAAAAGAACCATTGAAAAAAAACTGGCTGATAAAAAAACTGATGAGATCCGCTTTATCTTAAACAACATTCAGCTTAAAAAAGAAAAAGAAGAATTGCTGCACAATTTTGATAAAGTATTTCTTCGCATCTTTCCAAATTTTATAACTGCATACAACGCTTTATTTAAAGAAGAAGACAAAATTAAACTTACCGAGAATGAATATTTGAATACAGATATGCGCATTTTTGCGTTGATAAGAATCGGCATTTCGGAGAATGAAAAAATTGCTGAAATATTAGAATATTCTGTAAATACTATCTACGCTTACAAAACCAAAATAAAAAATAAATCCATTGTTTCTAACGACGATTTTGAGAAAAAAATAATGGAAATAAGATCAGTTTAAGCAACCCTTTTTATAAATGTGTGGGAAATACAAAATTTATCGTCTATATGTTGAAAAAACATATGTGTTTGTAAAATGTTGATTATCATTGCGCATTCTATTTATAAAGTTTCCAAACATCCAATATTTTCTATACTAAGTTCGTAAAACTTGCTTTACCCTTTCAACTTTTCTTCTTTTGATTTATGAAAACGCAAGCCCGTTTTCAGTTTTAAAACCGGTTCAAAAAAATTAATTGAAGATTGCTTTAATGCCAACAATTTTTATTTGTTTGGAATAATATCAACTTAAAAATTCCAGGCCTTTAAGCGTTTGCAAAAAGCATTTTCAAAAACGATCAAAAGCAAAATCAATCTTGTCTTAATATGAAAATTAGAACTACAATCAGGTTGCTCTGCTCGCTTATCGGCTTTGGTTTTATGCTGCAGGCAAGCGCACAACAAACGCAAATTACAGGAACAATAAAAAATGAAAATGGAGAGGCGATTGAAGCCGCTTCAGTACAGGTGGTTGGAAATAGCAAAGGCACATTGTCTGATAAAAACGGAACTTTTTCATTATCTGTTTTACCCAGCGATTCTTTACGCATTAGCGCCGTTGGTTATGGTGCATTAGTTGTGAAAGCAACACCGGCATTGCAGGTTGTGTTACATGAATCTGCAGGAAATTTAAATGAAGTGGTGGTTATTGGTTACGGCACGCAACGCAAAAAAGAATTAACGGGTTCTATTGCAACAGTTACTTCAAAAGATTTTCAGAAAGGAAATATTGTAACGCCGGAACAATTGATTGCAGGCAAAGTTGCCGGCGTTTCTGTTACATCAAACAGCGGTTCGCCGGGTGCAGGAAGTACGATTCGTATTCGCGGCGGTGCTTCCTTAAATGCAAGTAATGATCCTTTAATTGTGATTGATGGTGTGCCTTTAAGCGGCAACAATATTTATGGCGCATCAAACCAGCTAAGCACCATCAACCCAAATGATATTGCTTCTTTTTCTATTTTGAAAGATGCTGCAGCTACCGCTATTTATGGCTCGCGTGCATCTAACGGCGTTATCATCATCACAACAAAAAAAGGAACATCAGGCAAACCGGTTATTAATTTTTCAACGCAATTATCTGTTTCAACTTTGGCAAAAAAAGCGCCGGTAATGTCGCATGATCAATTCAAAAATCTTGTTGATTCAATTGGCGGAAACGCAGATACTTTATTAGGTGATGCAAATACAGACTGGCAGAAGGAAATTTTTCATAATGCTTTTTCAACAGATAATAACATTAGTATAAGTGGTTCACTTAAAAATTTACCATATCGGATTTCTCTTGGTTATTTAAACCAGGATGGTATTTTAAAAACTGATAATCTTCAACGTACTTCGGCTGGCATCAGCTTAACACCAGGTTTATTTAAAAATAGTTTGAAGATTGAGATCAATGTAAAAGGTTCTGTAAGCAAAGCAAGATTTGCTAATGGCGCTGCCATCAGTTCTGCAGTTTATTTCGATCCAACACAACCTGTTTATGATGCAAGCTCACCATACGGCGGCTATTTTGAATGGGCTTCAGTTGATCCAACAACGGGTGCTGTTACTTTAAATAAACTTGCACCAAAAAATCCGGTTGCGTTGCTTGATTTATATAATAATAATAGCATGGTACAAAGAAGTTTTGGCAACATTCGTTTTGATTATGCTTTGCCATTTTTACCAGATTTACATGCCAATTTAAATCTTGGTTATGATGTTGCAAAAGGTGATGGCAAAATTGATGTTCCGGCTTATGCTGCGCAGAATTATTTAGACAGCGGTTTGCATAATAAATATTCAAACAAGATCAATAACACTGTTGCAGAGTTTTATTTAAACTATAATAAAAACATTGATGCATTAAGAAGTAACATCAATGTAACGGCTGGTTATGGTTATTACAACAATCTTTCAACCAATTATAATTTCACTTCTTTTAGAGCGAATGGCGATACTATTCCAGGTTCTATTCCAAAATTTCCTTTGGATAAACCAGAAAATACACTTATCTCTTATTACGGAAGATTGATTTATACGTTGATGGATAAATATATCGTTGCTGCATCAATCAGAACAGATGGTTCATCACGTTTTGCATCTGATGTTCGTTGGGGAACATTTCCATCTGTTGCATTTACATGGCGCATAAACCAGGAAGGCAGTTTGAAAGATTCTAAAACTTTATCTGATCTTAAATTAAGATTGAGTTATGGCATTACCGGCAACCAGGATGGCATTGCAAATTATAGTTACCTGCCTGTTTATTCTTTAAGCGATAATGCTTCGCAGGTTTTATTTGGAGATTCTTATTACAGCCAGGGAACACCGGCAGCTTATGATTCGCATATTAAATGGGAGCAAACAGAAACATATAATGCAGGTTTAGATTTTGGCTTTCTTAAAAACCGCATAAGTGGCAGCGTTGATTATTATTATAAGAAGACAAAAGATTTATTGAATCTTATTCCAATACCGGCAGGTTCAAATTTCAGCAGCAGTATTGTTACAAATGTTGGTAATGTAGAAAATAAAGGTGTTGAATTGTTATTAAATTTCATTCCTGTTCAAACAAAAAATTTCCAGTGGAATGTAAGTTTCAACGCATCATACAACACTAATAAAATAACCAATCTTACGGCAACAAAAGATCCTACTTATCCGGGCACGCTTTTACCAAGTGGCGTTCAGATTAATTCTGTTGGATATAATGCTTCAGCATTTTATGTATATCACCAGGAATATGGAAAAGATGGAAAACCAATTGAAGGTGTATATGAAGATATAAACGGTGATGGTGTAATTAATCAAAATGATTTGTATCGTTACAAGTCGCCTTTTCCAAAATACATCTTTGGTTTTAGCACAGAATTTTCTTATAAACGCTGGACTTTAAGCGCTGTGTTGCGTGCAAACACAGGTAACTACATGTACAATGGTTTGGCAGTTGGGGCAACAGAATCAAACATCATTAATCCATTGGGCTATTTGGCGAATACATTAAACAGTGTGTTGTATAACAACTTTTATTATGGACAACAACAAAGTGATTATTTTATTGAGAATGCATCATTCTTAAAAATGGATAATCTTGGTTTAAGTTATGATGCAGGTTATCTCGCCAATAACAAATTACATCTTCAGTTAAATGCGAATTGCCAGAATGTATTTACAGTAACAAAATATTCAGGCCTTGATCCTGAAATATATGGTGGTGTTGATAATTCATTGTATCCGCGTCCACGCATTTTCACACTTGGCGTAAACCTTCAATTTTAATTTCAAAGAATTCTTATCATGAAAAATAAAAATCTCTATATAACAATCCTGCTTGGTACAATGCTGATATATTTTTCAGCTTGCACAAAAGATCTTAACAGGTCGCCGCTTAATTCAAATACGTCTGAAACACAATACAGCACGGTTGATGGTTACAAGCAGGTGCTTGCAAAAGTTTACGGCAGTTATTCATTAATAAGCAGCCAGGGCGTTGGCACTTCTGATGTAGTTATTTCTGCATTAGGCAGCGATCAGGCGCCGACAGATTACATACGTGCAACTTTTAATATGCAGGAATTAACGACTGATGAAGATGTTTGCGCATGGAACGATGCAAACATTCAAAGTATGCACAACTTTACATGGACAGCAACAAATCCTTTGATTGAAGCATTGTATAAACGAAGCCTTTTTCAAATTACCGTATGTAATGAATTCATTCGTGAATCTTCAGATGATGCATTAAGCAGCCGTGGTTTTACAGGCGCTGATGCAGATAACATCAAACATTTTCGTGCTGAAGCAAGATTTTTAAGGGCCTATCAATATTGGGTGTTGATGGATATGTTCGGCAATCCGCCGTTCGTTACAGAAACAGATCCTATCGGTAAATACATTCCGCAACAAATTTCAAGAGCTGATCTTTTCAATTATATAGAAACAGAATTAAAAGCGATTGATGGTGATTTAGTAGCGCCAAAACAAAACGAATATGCACGTGCAGACCAGGCTGCCGATTGGGCTTTGCTGGCGCGCATATATTTGAATGCTGAAGTATATACTGGCAAAGCGCGTTATGATGATGCGATTACTTATGCATCAAAAGTTATTAATGCAGGTTATGCATTGAAAGCTAATTATAGTGATCTTTTTAAGAGTGATAACAATGTAAATAATCCTGAAATAATTTTACCAATTGCTTACGATGCAGTGAACTCCCAGAACTATGGTGGCACAACATTTTTAATTTGTTCTGCACATGGAACGGACCCGACAGATAACAGCAAGTTTGGCATTCCCGCAGGCGGTTGGTTAGGCAATCGTGCAACAAAAAATCTTCCGCAATCTTTTGGCGATTATAGTGGTAATACAGATAAACGTGCATTATTTGGTACAGGCAATTTAGATATCAACAGCGTGCTTACGTTTACTGATGGTATCAGCGTAAATAAATTCTCTAATCAAACATCAACAGGCACAACGCCATACTCACCAAACGGTGTTTTATGCAGCACAGATTTTCCCTTATTCCGTTTGGCTGAAATGTATTTAACATACATTGAAGCTGTGAAACGTGGTGGTAATGGCGATGCCGCATCAGCGTTACAATATTTTAATTTATTACGTCAACGTGCGTATGGAAATACAAGTGGAAATGTTATAAGTTATACATTGAATGATGTGTTGAATGAACGTCAGCGCGAATTGTATTGGGAAGGTTTTCGACGCACAGATTTAATTCGCTTTGATGAATTTACCGGCAGCAGTTATTTGTGGCCATGGAAAGGTGGTGTACAAAATGGAACCGGTGTTGATGCGCATTTCAATTTGTTTCCAATTCCTGCATCAGAAATTATTGCCAATCCAAATCTTACTCAAAACCCGGGTTATTAATTTAAAAAGCAATTACAATGAAAAAGATATTTCAATATAGCACACCTGTTTTTTTATTTGTGTTGATGTTTGCTTCGTGCAAAAAAGAAGGCATTCAATATAAAATAACAGATGGAAATTTTCCGCAACAATTATCAGCATCATCATCAGATGTTGCGTTAGCGCAAAGCACCGATGCTGATACAGTAATAACATTCGCATGGAGTGCTGCAACATTCGGCAGCAAACCTGTTGTATCATATACATTGCAACTGACACCAACATCAGATACAGCAGATTGGTCAACTGCAAAAACATATCTTGTTGGTAACGCTACATACAGTTATGGTTTCAATGGCAAAGACCTAAATACATTGTTGAATGGAATGGGTTTAACACCCGGAACAGCAGTGCCAATTGCAGTAAGAATTAAAGCTGATGTAAATCAATATAACGGTTCCGCTTCAACTATTCAATCAGTGTATTCAAATACAGTTGTCGTAAACTTTACAACGTATGGTTTAAGCTTATATATTCCCGGCGCTTATCAAAATTGGGATCCTTCTTCAGCGCCGCTTTTAAATCTTTTATATCAAACACCAGGCATTTACGAAGCGTATGAATATATGCCTGGAAGCGGATTGCAATATTATAAATTCACCAATGCGCCAGACTGGAATCATATTAATTATGGCGATGGCGGAAGCAATACAAACGACGGTGTTGTAAGTGGTGTATTTAGCGAAGATGGAGCTGCAGGTGGATTGTATTCATCTGATGGCGGATACATTCGCGTTACTGCAAACATGAATGATAATACATGGACCGCAACGCCGATGACATGGGGCATTATTGGTGATGCAACGCCAAACGGATGGAACGGCGATACAGATATGAGTTATGATTCAAACTCGCAAACATGGACGGTTACTGCCGATATGATTCACAATGGTTCATTCAAGTTCAGAGCCAACCATGCGTGGAGTATTGATTTTGGTGTTGATGCTGATGGCAATCTTAAATATGCTGATAATCCATTGTTGCCTTATGATGCATCTGTTGGAAATATTACTGTTCCTGAAGATGGTAAATACACCATCACATTAGACCTGCATGTATCAGGAAACTACACTTATTCTTTGCATAAAAATTAACCTCACCCCAACCCCTCTCCACACATGGAGAGGGGCAAAAACAAAATAAGAATTAATGAAGATGAATATATTTTCTTTCCTGTTAGTGTGTTTATTGTCTTGCAGTAAAAATTCTGCACCACCTGTAACTCCGCCGCCAACAGGTGGCGATACAACAGCTATAGATCCAACACCAACACAATATGGAACACCTTTCGTCAATGTGCCCGACAGAGAAAATGCAACTATATACCAGGTTAACATGCGGGCATTTAGTTCAAGCGGAGATTTTACTGGTGTTATTGCAAGATTAGATTCAATAAAAGCTTTAGGTATTAATGTAATTTATTTAATGCCGGTATTTCCTGTTGGTATATTGAAGTCAGTTAACTCGCCTTACTGCGTTAAAGATTATTTATCAGTAAACGATGAGTTCGGAACACTAACTGATTTACGTGCTTTGGTTGATGGCGCACATGCAAGAAATATGAGTGTAATGCTGGATTGGGTTGCTAATCATACATCGTGGGATAATGCATGGAT
This sequence comes from Parafilimonas sp., assembly GCA_040002335.1. Classification (GTDB taxonomy): domain Bacteria; phylum Bacteroidota; class Bacteroidia; order Chitinophagales; family Chitinophagaceae; genus Parafilimonas. Next base: position 9,336 of record JBDUEO010000032.1, read on the forward strand.
CACACAGCATAAAAATTGGTATCAACAGGATGCAAATGGAAATATTATTAGTCCGCCAAATACAAATTATACTGATGTGGCGCAATTAAACTTTAGCAATGCAGCAATGCGTTTACAAATGATTGCTGATATGAAATATTGGGTGTACACTGCAAATATTGACGGCTTCCGTTGCGACTTTGCTGATAATCCGCCGGTTGATTTTTGGCAACAGGCAATTGATACTTTACGCAATATCAAAACACATAAACTATTGTTGTTGGCAGAAGGTTCACGCAATGCAAATTTTACTGCGGGCTTCGATTACAATTTTGGTTTTGCTTTTTATGATGATTTGAAATCAATCTATAATAGTAATGCTTCCGTTTCATCAATTGATAATTTAAATACTTCAGAATACACCAATACTTCAAACCAACAACAGGTTGTTCGATACATTACCAATCATGATGTAAACGGTTCTGATGGTACGCCGTTAACAGTTTTTAATGGTGAAGATGGATCAATGGCTGCTTTTGTTGTTGCCGCTTTAATGAAGAGTGTTCCGATGATTTATAACGGGCAGGAAGTTGGCTTTTCAACGTCAATAACATTTCCTTTTACCAGTGTAAATATTGATTGGACGCCAAACCCATCAGTAACAAATACCTACAAACAAATTATTGCATTTAGAAATAATAGTGATGTTATACGAAAAGGTAATTTAACTTCTTACGATAGTAATGATGCTTGTGTATTTACCAAAGACCTTAATGGAAAAAAAGTTTTAGTGTTGGTGAATATGCGTAATGCAACAACAACTTATGCAACACCATCAGCATTACAAAACACAACATGGAAAGATGCATTTGATGGCAACGCATTTACAGTATCAACAACAGTTCAATTACAGCCTTATCAATATAAAATATTGTTAAGTGAATAATAATTATAGAAGCGATTGTGTGTGACAGGTAATAAAAACAATTCAGCATGATTTCAATTTTAAAATAATTAATTCTTCTTAAACCTTGTACAAATTGAACAGCGTTTAAGTAAGATATAGCGATTTAAATTTTAGCATATGAAAAAGTCTACACTCATGTGGGGCTACACTATTGCCGCAAAAAAGCGATTGCATTTAATTGCATGTTTTCTTCTTTGTTCATTATTATTCATTTCATCAATTGTTCATGCACAAGATCCGCCGCAATACGGAACACCTTTCAGCGCCGTGCCGGATACACGTGACGTAAATATGTACCAGGTGCACATTCGGCCATTAAGTGCAGCAGGTAATTTAGCTGGTGTAATAGCACGATTGGATTCAATTAAATCACTTGGTATTAATGTTATTTATTTAATGCCGGTCTATCCGCATGGCACCGATTCAAAAAGTTCTGCTTCGCCTTATTGTATAAAAGATTTTAAATCTGTGGCAACAGAATATGGAACATTAACTGATGTAAGAACATTGGTTGATGGTGCGCATAGTCGCGGCATGGCAGTAATTCTTGATATTGCAATAAATGGAACTTCGTGGGATCATCCATGGATAACACAACATCCTGATTGGTATAATCAAAGTAACGGCGTTATACAACAGCTTGCATCTTTTCCCGACATTGCCGGATTAAACTTTGCAAACACGTCAATGCGTGCTGCATTGGTTGATGCGATGCGTTACTGGATCTTCGCTGCAAATATTGATGGTTACCGTTGCGATTTTGCAAACAATCCGCCATTAGATTTCTGGACGAATACAATTAATAATTTACGAGGAATTACAACGCACAAACTTTTAATGTTTGCTGAAGGTGACCGTTTGGAAAATTTTCAAACAGGGTTCGATATGAACTTTGGTGATAAATGGTATTACGATGCAATATCAAAAATTGCGCAGAATGGGTTATCTGTATCGCAAATTCAAACAACAACAAACACAGAATATACTTATGCAACAGGATCACAACAAATGGTTCGCTATACATCTAATCATGATGTTGAAACAACAACAACTGCATTAAATGTTTTTGGCGGTCACAATGGAGTGATCGTAAATTTTCTTGTATCAGCTTATATGCGTGGCGTTCCGTTTTTAACCAGCGGGCAGGAAACAGATTTCAATCAAACAATACCATGGCCTTATACTTCAGTAAAAATTAACTGGAATACAAATCCATCTGCTTCAACAGACTTCAGGAAAATCCTAAACTTCAGAAATACAAGTACGGCAATTCGTCGTGGTGCAATGACGAATTATTCTGATAATAATGTTTGTGCATTTACAAAAATAAACGGCACCGAAAAAGTTGTTGTAATGGCAAACATGCGCAATGCAACAAATAACTATACAGTTCCTACAGCATTTGCAGGCAATTATGTTGATGCCTATACGGGCGCTGCAGTAATATTAACATCAGGTGCAACACAAACATTAGGAGCATTTCAATATCGCGTGCTGACGAATGCCAGTGTACCTGTTGTTCCGGTAACTGGTGTAAGTGTTAGCCCAACAACGGCAAGTATAAAAGTTGGATTAACACAACAATTATCAGCAACCATATCACCTTCAAATGCAACCAATCAAAATGTTACATGGACAAGCAGCAACACTGCCATTGCAACCGTAAATGCAGCAGGTTTGATAACAGCAGTTGCAGCAGGTACATCAACCATAACCGTAAAAACTGCTGACGGAAATAAAACGGCAACATGCGCTGTTACTGTAACAGCAGCATCAACATTTACAGTTCATTTTTACAGGCCTGCAACATGGGGAACAGCTATAAAAATATATTGGTGGAGCGCAATGCCTGCAGGTGTTTTAGCTGATGGCACATGGCCCGGTGTAACAATGACAAACGAAGGCAATAGCACATGGTATAAATACACATTTACAAATATTACATCAACCAATTTAATTTTTAATGATGGCACAAATCAAACTGCAGATTTAAACAGGACTGGCACTGATGGATGGTATTATAATGGAGCCTGGTATAATAGCCAGCCATCAATTATTGCAGTTACAAGCGTTGCGGTTTCTCCAACAACTGCAACAGTGAATGTTGGTGCAACAACACAATTAACAGCAACAGTTGCGCCATCAAATGCAACTAATAAAAATGTTAGCTGGACATCAAACAATACCAGTATTGCAACTGTTAGTAGCAGTGGTTTGGTTACAGCAGTTGCATCGGGTTCGGCAACCATTACGGTTATTACGCAGGATGGAAATAAAACAGCAACAAGCGCTATCACCGTTCCATCAACCGGAACAATTTATTACAACATTCAAAACAGGTGGCATCCTGAATATTATTTGTATGATGGCGGCAACGGTCAGGTTAAATATGGAACCAATCCCGGCAGCAATACTTTATATCAATGGACAAAAGTTACTACAGGCAGTTATGTGTTGCTGAAGAACCGCTCAACAGGAAATTTAATGCATGTTGAAAATCAAAATGGTTCAGTGCAATGTGCAACTGCAAACCCAACATGGTACAGTGCACAATGGACAATTGCTGATGCAGGCAACGGGTATAGTTATATTCAAAATCACTGGCAAGGTGGTGAATGGATTCATATAGAAAACCTGCTTGGTTATGCGCAATATGCAAGCCCGCAAAACGGTTGGTATAGTGCTGAATGGCAGTTCGTAAACCAAACAACAGGTTCGCCTGCAATTGCCGCAACATCACTGCAGGAAAAAGATGTAGTTGTTTATCCAAACCCGGTTGCCGGAAAACAATTTTATATTTCAATTCCATTGCTGCAGCAAGATGAAAGCGCTACACTTATTATTCGCGATGCCAACGGTAAAGCTGTTGTAACAAAAACAATATCATCAATACAAACAATAATAAATAATCATTTAGCTGCCGGTGTTTATTTTATAAACATCACTGCTGATAAATTTAATATCACCAAAAAACTTGTAGTGCAATAATTACAAATCTTGCTTTTGATTGAGGGCCGTTTCAACTTAGTTTTGGGGCGGCCTTTCTTTTAATTGTAGTGCGTGTTTTTGTTTCATCGTTGCATTCATCTGTAAACAAAAAAATTGCGTACATATATTTACACTCAATGAAATGATAACTTTTAAAAAAATAATGTTGTATGTAATGAGCGTGCTGTATGTAGCCGCCGGCATCAATCATTTTTATAAACCAACTGTATTTGTTTCTATTGTTCCTGCATTTTTGCCCGCCAAACTTTTAATTGTATATATCAGCGGTGTGTGCGAAATAATGCTTGGTTTGCTGTTATTGCCAA